>JAQWIX010000047.1 GCA_029248675.1 Pseudomonadales bacterium
GTACTTGAGGCCCTATTCTATCACGGCAATGAATGGCGCAGGTTGGAGCAGGCTGATGACCAGAAAAAATATTACCCAAGTAGTGGAGGAACTGTGCCTTGGCCTACTGGACACCACTCGAGTGATCAGCCGCGGCCACCCCAACTTTCGAGTGGCCAACAAAACCTTCGCTATATATCAAATCAATCACCACGGCGATGGCCGTATCGCCCTATGGCTGCGCAGCCCGCCGGGCAGCCAAAAATTCTACGTGGCAGAAGATCCAGCCTGTTATTTCGTTCCGCCCTATGTGGGCCCGTCAGGTTGGTTGGGGGTTGAGTTAGACGCCGGGCTTCATTGGGACACCATTGGCCAGCGCGTTTTTGAGGCCTACTGCCAAGTGGCCCCAGCAAAAATAGCGGCCCAGCAACCCCCGCCGCTGCCCATTGAACCGCCCACCAAGGCCCTAGACCCAGCCCTTGTTGCCCCCTTCCAACAGCCCACGGTCACCGCCCGCCGGGAGCAAATTGCAGACTATTGCCTCGGCCTGCCTGAGACTCGAGCGGATCAGCAGTTTGGCGCGCCAAGCTTCAAAGCGGGTAAGAAAACCTTTTGCACCCTGCACTTTCATCAGCGGCGGCTAGAGCTGAGTGTGTGGGTGGGGCCCGAGGAGCAATTTATGCGCACCATCGACCCCCGCTATCGGATTCCACAATACATCGGCCACCGTGGGTGGTTGAATTTAGACATTCACGAGGCACTCGATATGACCGAGGCAACAGAGCTTATCTTAGGCAGCTATCGACACTTCGCGCTAAAACGGATGCTGGCCGCCCTCGGTAACATACTCAACGACGAGTAAAACCGCTTCCGCTTGGTCAACAACGCTACCGTCCTTCATCGATGCCGGCGCCCCAAACCTGTCCTCCCAGCAAACATCAGCCACCATCTGCCTGCCAGTGTGAGCCACATCCTTAATCGGAATTCGATTTGGGTACTAAAAAATCGATTTGTTATCCGCCCATACCCCAGCGCCCTGTGTGACTATTTCGGATAAACCTTGCACCACCCTCCCCCCTTCGCTGTAATCTCTGGTTCGTATTTACAGGGAGAGAGTGGGATGCCAGCACCGTTGGATGATGTCGTTGTTTTAGAAATTGATAACTGGATGGCAGCCCCGAGTGCCGGCGCCGTGTTAGCGGACATGGGCGCACGGGTGATCAAGATCGAGCCGATTACCGGAGACCCCATGCGAGGTATGGGCAGACCCGTCAAGGGGGAGCGCGTGGCTGAGGCTCTGAAAGACTATGATTTTCAATTCGATGTGGACAACCGCGGCAAGGAGTCCATCGCTGTAGCCTTGGACCAACCCGAGGGTGCCGAACTGGTACGCCAGCTGGCCAA
Source organism: Pseudomonadales bacterium (assembly GCA_029248675.1). Lineage (GTDB taxonomy): Bacteria > Pseudomonadota > Gammaproteobacteria > Pseudomonadales > Azotimanducaceae > UBA4421. The sequence continues at coordinate 1,384 of JAQWIX010000047.1, forward strand.
GAAAGCCGACATCTTTATGTGCAACCTGCTCACCAAACGTCAGAAAAAGTTTGGCTTGGACCCAGAAAGTCTTTTCAAAGCAAACCCAAAACTGGTTCACGCCACTCTCACCGGCTACGGCACCACGGGCCCAGACGCTTGGCGGCCCGGCTACGACGTAACCGCCTTCTTCGGGCGCTCTGGTTTGTACGATTCCATGCGCGAAGGTGATGAGGGAATGGTACCGATGGCCAGACCGGCCCAAGGCGATCACACCACAGGCCTCGCCATGGTCGGCGGTATTTTAGGCGCGCTGCGACTGGCAGAAAAAACCGGAGAGGGCCAAGTTGTCGAGACCTCGCTGTATGAAGCCGCTGTATGGACTCAAGCCACGGACTACGCCGTGACTGCTGTGGATCATATGCCCGTGCGCAAACGCCGACGGGATCAACTGCTAACAATCACCGGCAACCGATTTCCCTGCGGCGATGGCAACTGGGTAGTGTTCAACATGCTGCCCGACGCGGCTTACTGGTCAAGACTATGCAAGGCCATCGGCTTAGAGGACTTGATCGAGGACGAGCGCTTTGTCGATTCAAAGGCACGCTACAAGAATATGGCTGAGCTAATCGATATTTTCGACAACACCCTTGCCGCCAAGTCTCGGGACGAGTGGGGCAAAATCTTTGATGACGCCAATCTAATTTGGGGGCCGGTGATGGGTCTACATGAAGTGCCGCAAGACCCGCACGCGCAAGAGCTTGGTATGTTCCCGACCATCGAACACCCCGAGTTGGGCAGCTATAACACCGTGAACATTCCTATGCGCTTTGCTACCGCCGATGTAAAACCACGGGGACCTGCCCCGCTGCTTGGCGACAACAGTGAACAAGTGTTACGAGACTTTGGTATGGATAATGAGGCCATTGCAGTACTGAAAGCCGCCGGCACGATTGCCCAACGGGAACAAGACTAGGGCACCGGCCTGTCCGCGCCTTATGAATATCGAAGCAATTCTGGCGGCTTTCAAAAACGGTGAAATAACCGGTGAAGAAGCCGCCCAGCAGGTTCGCGGCAAGTTCTTTACCGATCTTGGCCACACGGTACTGGACACCGACCGGGCACGGCGCACCGGAGCTGCCGAGGTGGTGTTTGGCGAGGGCAAGAGCCCGACGCAGATCTCAGACATCGTCGCTTCGATGACACAATCTGGCACCAACATCTTAGTGACCCGTTTGGAAGCGGACAGCTACCAACAGCTGACGGGGCTGCCGGCGAACGCCCAATACCACGCCCCGTCGCGTCTTTTGTGGTGGCATGATGAGGCCCCTGCCGCTGCTGATAGCACCGTTGCCATCGTCAGCGCCGGCACTTCGGATATGAAGGTAGCGGAAGAAGCTGCGTTAACAGCCGAGTTTTACGGTAATCCAGTAGAGCGTATTTACGATGTTGGCGTTGCGGGCCTACACCGACTGTTGGCAAGACTAGATGACCTGCGAGCAGCCAGAGTGCTCGTGGTCGTAGCGGGTATGGAAGGCGCGCTGCCCAGTGTGGTCGGCGGTCTGGTGGACAAACCCATCATCGCCGTGCCCACCAGCGTGGGTTATGGCGCAGCGTTTGACGGAGTAGCGGCCCTGCTTGGCATGATGACCAGTTGTGCATCCGGTGTCAGCGTGGTCAATATCGATAACGGTTTTGGCGCCGGGTTTCTGGCCAATAGGATCAACAGGCTTTGACTATGACACCTGAACTAGCCCAGAAATATCAGCACTTGCAGCAAATAGTCGGTGGCTACGACAGTGTCATTGTGGCCTTTTCAGGAGGCATCGACAGCTCCTTGGTCGCCTTCGTAGCCGGTCAGGTTCTGGGTGAACGTGCGCTAGCAGTCACCTCTGGCTCTGCCAGTCTGAAGCGCACAGATTTGGAGCTATCCAAAAAACTCAGTGAGGACTGGGGTATTCGGCACCAAATTATTGTGACCGATGAACTGACCAAGGCCGACTATCGAGCGAACCCCACCAACCGCTGTTTTCACTGCAAAACGTCCCTCTACACTGAACTTGGACAGATTGCCGAGGCTCAGGGTTATACGCACATTCTCAATGGCACCAACCTGGACGACTTAGGCGATCACCGGCCCGGCCTTATCGCCGCCGACAATCATCAGGTAAAGTCGCCCTTGGTCGAGGCGGGTTTTCATAAGGCCGATATTCGTGCTCTGGCTTCCCATCTAGCGCTAGAAAATGCGGACAAACCCCAGGCCGCTTGCCTGTCCAGCCGTTTCCCTTACGGCACCGCTATCAATCAGGAACTGTTGGCCCAAGTAGAGGCGGCTGAAAACGTGCTGGCCAACGCGGGTTTTAGCCAGTTTCGGGTGCGCCATCACGGCGAAGTAGCTCGGTTGGAAATTTTGCCGACAGAGTTTGAGCTTGCGGTGACACTTCATGAGGTTTTACAGCGAGACATTCAGGCGTTGGGTTATCGGTTCGTCGCCTTAGATCTGGGCGGTTTCCGCTCAGGTTCTTTAAACGAGGGCCTAGAGCCGAACGCGGCAGTAAGTCAGATTCCAGTCGTAAACCTGTTTCCCGCCAACTAGCGTTTGCATGTTAGGAACGTCGGCTAGGGCCAACGTCTCCTTCCGGCGCGAACCGCCTTGCACCCCATTATTCCCCGGCGTCAGCCGCCTTGTTTCGCATGTACCGATTAAGCTGACGGTCTAGCCGCGTGGTAGCCGAAAGCCTGCCCGGACGTACCCATGGCTCCCAAGGACTGGGCGTTGCTGCTGCCACTTCGTCACCCATCACCGTTACCCGCTGGATAATGCGCTCGCCCTCAAAGTCGTTTAACACAAAGTGCTGGGTGCAACGATTGTCCCAAATAGCGATGGTGCCCGGGGTCCAGTGATAGCGGACCGTAAAGCGTGGGTTTTTCACCCAGCCCGTCAGGTAATCCAGCAGTACTTTGCTTTCGGTAGCA
>JAQWIX010000048.1 GCA_029248675.1 Pseudomonadales bacterium
ACCATGCCACCGGGGCTTTCGATGCAAACCACGACTTCATCCTGAGGCTGAGCCATGGTGAGGACGGCGGATACTTCGATACGAAAGTGCTCTACCGCTGTAGCGGCCACATCTCCGTCAAAACGAATAACGAAGGTTCGCGGCTTTTCGCTCGGGGGTTCACCCGTTTCTGTGGGCTGAGAATCGGCTCCCTGCTCGTTAGGGCTATCCTCGGCTCCATGTGCTTGGCCACTGCTTTCTTCTGGGCCCTTTTCTGCAGCGCTCTGGGCTAGGGCGATCTGGGTCCCGCCGGACTTGGGTGATTTCGCCGCCTTCTTCGCAGCTTTTTTAGCCTCTGCTTTTTCTCTCTTCAATTCCGCCCTGTGTTGCTTTTTGGCCTGATCCGGCGTCAGCAGATGACTTTCCATGGAGAAGCGCAGGTCTCTTAACCGATCGTTGAGCTTGCGAACCTGCAAATGACCTTGCTCGCCCGAAGAGGCGCGATTGCTCAAGGAGGCTAAAAATGAAACCACCACGAGAAAACCAATAACCAAGGTGACGACCTGACCTAAGAACATCAGGTATTCGTATAAGAAGCTCATGTAAAACCAGCCGCATCAGAAGGGAGCGCTACTTTAGCGATTCACGACCACCAGCGTCCAGCGTTGCTGCCTCAAGCCCTGCCTTTTACGCACCATCGCCCAATGCCTTGTCTCGAGCTTTCAGGTGCTATGACCCTTGAACTTTGCTGAGGCTTTGATAGGTTGCCGTGCCCAGTCAGGGGTGCGCCTGAATCAGAACATAAGCAACAATTTCGTCAGGGATCTTCCATGCAATCGTTTTTACAAGAGAGCTTCGCGCCAGACGCCGCAGCGGACTTAGAAACTGATATCGAACTGCGCTTTCCCAACGACAGCCTGTTTTTCGATATTCGAGGCGGCGCCCTGACCTTCCCGCAAATTACCACCGCCGAATTGGTTTTGTACTTTGAGTCGCGGGATCAGGCCAAACGCCTATTCAGTGGCGAAGAAGACATGGTGGAAGCCTTCATGCAAGGTCAGATCCGCTCCAATGGACACCTAATCTGGGTCTTCAAGACCTTCGCTGCGTTCAGCAAAAACCGGCACGCCTCCTAAAGGAAAACTCTGCCCGCTAGTGACCCTGGCATCAGACCACTGCCCTAGCTGCCTGTGTGAGTGACGCGCAGCGCCGACCAGCTAGCCCAGAGATTGAATGAACTCATCGATTAGCCAACCAGATATGGCTGTCTTGGGCGGCGTCTGGGGCAGCGTGTCCTTCGTGAACCACTGAGCGTCGGCAATCTCGCCCGGCTGACAGACGATGTCTCCGCTCCGGTATTCTGCATGGAAGCCAAGCATCAAAGAATTTGGAAACGGCCAGCTTTGCGAGCCAAAGTATTTGAGGTTATCGACGCTTAGACCAACCTCCTCATGCACTTCTCTATGAACCGTTTGCTCGATGGACTCCCCAGGCTCTACAAAGCCAGCCAACGTGCTGTACATATTGGTCGGCCAATTGGCGTTCCGCGCTAGCAGCATTTCTTCTCCCTTGGTGATGAGCACGATAATGCTGGGCGACAGTCTTGGGTAATTGACGATACGGCAATCAGCGCAGGTCATTGCGCGATCTTCTGCGTGTACTGCCATAGCCGCGCCGCAGCGGCCGCAGAATTGATTGGTGTCGTGCCATTCGAGGATTTGCTGTGCTCTACCGGCCAAGTAAAACAACGATTGGGTTGCGCGACCCAAAAGACCACGCAAAGGCATCAGCATGTAGCCCTCGGGCACGCTGCCGCTGGCGCTGACTGCAAAGCAGCCTAGGCTGCCGTGATGACCAAGAAAGTGTTTACCGTGAACTTCGACATCAAACCAGCGAAAGTCATCGGCGGTTATGGGTTCCGGAGAGCCCTGAACCGTTTTACAAACCAGTTCACCGCGCATGAATACAAAGTACCAAGCGTCGCCGGTGTCCGCCCCTTCAGGCATCACATGATTTGCAACGAATTCGTCAGGATTTCTCGGCCACATAGACAGCTCCCCTAGGCACAATTTTAGTTGACGTTAAGCATAACGATCCTCGCGGCAATTCGCACGAGCTGATCTTTTAGCTACAACTTCCCTTGCCCAAGCAACCCACCACGAGATATCTTCTGTATTCGTGAGCTATCAAATGAAGCCCGAATTTACGCCGAGCTGCCCACTTCTGATGGTCACGGCTAAGCGGGCGGTTGACACGATTTTGTTCATTCAGCAGTAATCAAGGATCCAGCATGCAATTAACCATGAGCGCCTTTACCCAGAACTTTTTAGGCCATGCGCCGGACTGGTATAAAAAAACCATCGTCGCTTTCTTGGTGTTGAACCCTATTTTGCTGGCGGTAGCAGGCCCTTACATCACCGGTTGGGCGCTGGTGTTGGAGTTCATCTTCACACTTGCCATGGCTTTGAAATGTTATCCGCTGCAACCCGGTGGTCTGCTGGCCATAGAGGGCGTGGTCATGGGTATGACGTCACCGGATACTGTCTATCACGAAGTGGTAGCCGCATTCCCGGTGATTTTGCTGCTGGTTTTCATGGTAGCCGGTATTTACTTCATGAAAGAGCTGCTGCTGTTCACCTTTACCAAGGTGCTGCTTTCCATTCGCTCGAAAATGCTGATTTCCTTTTTGTTCTCGTTTATTTCGGCTTTTTTATCCGCATTTCTTGACGCACTAACCGTCACCGCTGTGGTAATCAGCGTGGCTGTCGGATTTTATACGGTGTACAAAAACGTCGAAGACGCAAGCGGAGGTGCCGAAGATCCGGATTTTGAGCGATTCCGAGCGTTTCTGCGCAACCTACTCATGCACGCGGCGGTTGGTACCGCCTTGGGTGGGGTTTGCACCACGGTTGGTGAGCCTCAGAACCTGCTGATCGCCAGCTACACTGGATGGAACTTTGTTGAGTTTTTCTTACGGATGGCACCGGTAACCATGCCGGTATTAGTGGTGGGTCTGATCACCTGCCTGCTTTTAGAGCAAACAAAAATCTTTGGATACGGCGCACAGCTACCAGAACGGGTACGCCAGGTTCTCGTCGACTTCGACCAAGCAGAAGCGGCCAAGCGCACGGCACAAGACAAGGCCCGATTGGTCATTCAAGCAATTTCAGCAGTGATCTTGATCCTCGCACTGGGATTGCATGTCGCCGAAGTGGGTTTGATTGGTTTGACCATCATCGTGCTGCAAACGGCCTTTAACGGCGTTGTGAGCGAACACGACCTGGGCAAGGCTTTTGAAGAAGCGCTGCCATTCACCGCCCTGCTCGTCGTGTTCTTTGGTGTGGTAGGCGTGATACATGACCAGCATCTGTTCTCACCAGTGATTGGTTATGTGCTGTCATTGCCTGAGGATGCCCAGCCCGGCATGTTCTACATAGCCAACGGACTTCTGTCTGCCATTAGCGACAACGTGTTCGTGGCTACTGTCTACATTGGCGAGGTTAAACAGGCCTTTACCGACGGGGTGATTTCTCGAGCACAATTTGATGCCCTAGCGGTGGCCATTAACACAGGGACCAACATCCCCAGCGTCGCCACACCCAACGGTCAGGCAGCGTTCTTGTTCCTGCTGACCTCGTCCATCGCACCGCTGATCAACCTCAGCTACATGCGTATGGTAACCATGGCCCTGCCCTATACCATCACGATGGGCATCACTGGCTATATCGCGGTTTTGTATATGATCTGAGCCTTGATGAGACGCGAAGCTGATGGCTTGGGGATGCTGTTTCAGCCAATTGCCCCGAGCCATCTCAAGCCGGGGCTAATGCTGAACTAAGCCAATCCCAAAAGACTATTCAGACTCTGGCTTCACCAGAGGTATGGAAAGCTCTTCATGCTCTTCCCAAGCGAGCTCTACCCGCTGACCAACGGAGACTTCGGTTAACGGGTCATCTACACCCGTGACGTTGGTCAGAAACCGTGGCCCCTCATCCAAGTCCACATAGGCCACCGCATAGGGAACCTTGGTACGGAAAAACGGGTGATAGCTCAGGCGTACGACGCTGTAAGAGTAGATCGTGCCTTTACCGGCCGAAACCTTCCATTGCAGATCACCATCTACGCAGCCCGTGCAGTGAGCACGAGGGTGCCAAACGATGATGTCGCAGTTTGAGCATTGCTGATAGCGAAACTCTTGCTGGGCCGTAGCCTGCCAAAATTCTGCGGTATCCAATTCCGTTAGCTTAGGTAACGGGCGTGTGGGTACTTTCTTTTCTACATTGGCGTCAGTTTTACTGTCACTCATTGTTTAGTCCCTCCCCAAAATAACTGTACCTGCTGAGTGCCTTGCACCCAGCATCCCGCCATTACCGTGAGCAATGGCTAAACGCGCATCATCCACTTGAGCCGTGCTTTCGCCTCGAAGTTGCCGGGTAGCTTCTAGCAGCAGGAAGATCCCGCGCATACCGGGGTGATTTGAAGAGAGCCCTCCACCATCGGTATTCAGGGCCGGTCCGTCATCGGGCCGGTCGAAGCGCAAACGCCCGCCTTGGACCCAAGCGCCACCTTCCCCCTTGGCACAAAACCCCACGTCTTCCAGCAGGGCAAGAACCGTGATGCTAAAGGAATCGTAAATCATCGCGATGTCCATCTCTGAGGGCTTCACTCCGGCCTCAGCAAAGGCGATTGGTGCCGACTGGGCACCTGCCGATGTGGTGATATCGCCACCATTCTCCGGGTACTTTGTCGCCTCTCCGGTGCCCAAAATCCACACTGGCGGCTTTTGACAGTTAGCGGCAACCTCTGCGCTGGCAATAACTACAGCGCCGCCGCCGTCAGAGACCATGCAGCATTCCAATAAGTGCAGTGGATCGGCAATCATCCGGGAATTCACCACGTCTTCAATGCTGGTTTCCTGAATACCAACAAACTCCAAATCCGTCATGGCTTGAACTGCTTCAGGATTACGCATGGCATGGTAGCGAGTCGCGGTGGAAATCTCTGCCAGCTGTTCACTTGTGGTTCCGTACTGGTGCATGTGTCGATGTGCCACCATGGCGTAATTGGCAATCAGTGTCTGACCCGCAAAGGTTTCCATGTTGTCACCAGGGGTAATACTGCCGCCGCGACCGCCAGCTCCGATGGCCATGGCGTTGCTGTGTGCAGTTGAACCGTAGGTCAGCAAGGCGACCTTGGCCTTACCTTCGCGAATGGCCCGAAGCGCGTGAGCTGCGTGAAATTCATAGGAACTTCCACCCACACCAGTGGTGTCCATGACCGTGGGCTTGATACCGAAATACTCGGAAATCATCAGACCGCTCATGGGCGCACCTTCGCCCGCATCGTAAATTGCGTCCACATCCGACCAATTCAAACCCGCATCGGCCAAGGCCTTGGCCGCACTGGCAGCTTTGATTTGCAGGGCATTTACCTTGCCCTCGACATCTCGTGATGGATATTCGTGAATGCCAACAATGGCTGCGTCCCGGCGTTGGGTAGCCATACTCTCCCCCTTCTAGTTGTTCTGTTTAGATTATCGCGGCTGGCCGTTCGAGTACACGACCGGTACGGTGCTTATAGCCCACCCTAGTGTGGTAACCGGTGGCGTCTCAGAGCAAGCCACCCAGATGTTTCAACTCGTTTAGCTTTTCCACAAAGGATTTTTCGTAGGCCTCTTCCGGTGCCTCTCGGACCAATCGATCCAAATCGTGAGCATCTTGGCCAATTAAAATTCGCCATTGGTTGCTACGCACACCGTCAAGAATGACGTTGGCGGCTTCACCGGCAGTAGTGGGCGCTTGGGTACGAAAAGCTTCTGCTCTATCCGCCAACATTTGACGAATGTGATCGTCGGGCACATTACCCACGGGCAAGCCTGCCGCCAGCATACGCTGCCGAATCACTTCGACTTCCTCATCAGGCAGATCGTGCCCCCAAGGCTTACCCAACACCTTCGAGGAATTTTCCATAATGGAGGTGCCGATATGCCCGGGCATAACCACACTGCACTGGACGTGGGGCGCGTGAAGACGCAAGTCGGTAACTAAGGCTTCGGTGAAGCCTTTGACGGCGAATTTTGCCGCTGCATAGGACGTATGCGCTTGGGTGGTACCAAGGCTTGCCCAAAATCCGTTTACCGAACTGGTGTTAATGATATGGCCTTCATCGCTGGCCACTAAGGCATCCATAAAGGCCCTGCAGCCGAAATAAACCCCTTCCCAGCAGACTGCAAAGGTACGGTCCCATTCGCCGCGGTCGCCTTCCACGAAGGACCCACCGCCACCAATGCCTGCGTTGTTAAACAACAAATTTATGTGCTGGGTTTGATGAGTCGCAAGTACCGCGTCGCGGAAACTCATCACTTGCTCTTCGCTGCTGACATCACAGATGTGATCGCTCAAGCGTCCTTCCCCGGCGGCGGCAAGGCGCCTAGTTTCATCCATGTTTTCCTGAGATACATCGCACATGGCAACAACTGCTCCTGCTGCCACAAGCTGGCAAACCAGCTCCCGGCCCATACCGGTACCGCCGCCAGTAACCACAGCAATTTTATCTTCAAAATTTTTCATGTTTCTCCCTGAAACGTCTGTTGAGTGTCACCCAACTGGTGGGCTTGGATTTTGCCTTGGCGATACAGATTGGCCAGAGCCGCGTGAACGATGGCCTCAGCATCCACCCCAAAGTGCGCTCTTAGCCTTGGGCGAGACTCCGACAGCCCAAAGCCGTCGGTACCGAGCACCTCGTAGCCCTCAGGCATCCAAGCAGCAATGCCTTGAGCCAAACTGGCCATATAGTCGGTCACTGCAATGATGGCTCCGCTGGCATCGGCAAACATCGCCTGAAGGGTACTGGTGCGAGGTTGCCCGGTTGGGTCTTGACGGTTGTGTGCTGCTGTCGCCAATGCGTCGCGCTGCAGTTCCACAAAACTGGTGATACTCCAGAGGCTCACCCCAAAGCCAGATGCCTCAAGCCTCGTTTTGGCTTCTATCGCTTGCTGCATGATGCTGCCGCTGGCCAGCAGGTGGACGTCTGCAACATTGTTCGCTTTGTCGAAACAATAACCGCCAGCCAGCACCCCCTGGGTGACCTCTTCCTCACTAAGCCCGCTACTTTCCACCACATCTATCAAACTGGGCATGCGGTAGTTTTCGTTGTAAAGGGTCAGATAATAGAAGATGTCTTCCTGAGCTTGATACATGCGGTACATGCCGTCCCGCACGATCATGGCCAGTTCGAACCCAAAGGCTGGATCAAAACTGAGCATGCTTGGCACCGTGCTGGCCAAGATATGCGAATGACCGTCTTGATGCTGCAACCCTTCGCCATTAAGCGTGGTTCGGCCGGCCGTTCCGCCAAGCAGAAAGCCCTTACACATCATGTCGCCACAACCCCAGACCATGTCGCCGACTCGCTGCATACCAAACATGGAGTAAAAAATATAAAAGGGAATCATGGGCAGTCCATGAACCGCATAGGCGCTTCCAGCAGCCATAAACGAGGCCATAGCGCCGACTTCGCAAATGCCCTCCTGCAAAATCTGTCCATCCTTCGCCTCTCGATAAGGCAGCAGTCCGTCAGCATCCACCGGACGGTACTTTTGGCCCTCGTGGGCATAGATACCCGCTACTTTGAACAAACCGTCCATACCAAAGGTGCGAGCCTCGTCCGGCACGATGGGAACCACATAGCGACTTATTTCCGGCATTCGCAGCAGCGTTGTGAGCAGCCGAACCATGACCATGGTCGTCGAGACTTCTCGCTCACTGCTGCCTTTGAGGAACTCTGCCAAGGACTGCAGCGAGGGAATTTCCAGCGGTGGACAGTCCACCAACCGATTGGGAACCCAGCCACCCTGCTCTTGGCGACGTTGGCGCAAGTATTCGATCTCTGGGGCACTCTCTGGCGGGCGATAAAACTCCGCAGCGGCGGCCTGTTCTTCGGTAAGCGGTATGTTTAGCTCTGCAGCGATTTTGATGCGCTCATCTGCTGACATGTTTTTGTATTGGTGAGCCGTATTTTTACCCTGGGCTCCCATGCCATCGCCCTTCACAGTTTTTACCAATATCACCGTAGGTTTATTTTTGGCAGCACTGGCACGGGCAAAGGCAGCAAAGATCTTCTTCTGGTCCTGACCTCCCCGCTTAATGCCCCGAACTTCCTCGTCGGTAAGGGTATTCATCATTTGCTCAAGCTTGGGATTCCCCTCTACCCAGTGCTCTCTCTGCACATCACCGGACAGGACTGAGTACATTTGATAGTCACCGTCCAAGCACTCGTCTATCCGCTGCTGCAGTACCCCTTCATGATCTCTGGCCAACAACGCGTCCCAACCGCCACCCCAGATTACTTTGAGTACGTTCCAATCTGCGCCGCGAAAGGTGCGCTCCAGCTCTTGAATGATCTTGCCGTTGCCTCGCACCGGACCATCCAGACGCTGCAAGTTGCAGTTTACGACCAAAATCAAATTATCCAGCTTTTCCCTGGCAGCAATATTAATGGTGCCTAGGACCTCTGGCTCATCGGCTTCACCATCGCCGATAAAGCACCAAACTTTACCGCTGGCTTTCTCTTTCAAGCCGCGGTTCTCTAAATACTTGGCAAATCGGGCTTGGTAAATTGCCGCTGGGGTCGATAGTCCCATGGACGCGTTAGGAAGCTCCCAAAAGTCCGGCATGCTACGGGGGTGTGGATAGGAGGAAAGCCCCCCTTCCGCCGCCAGTTCCTGGCGATAATTGTCCAGCTGCTTTGCTGTCAGCCGCCCCTCAAGATAGGCACGGGCATAGATGCCCGGCGCTGCATGAGGTTGGGGCAAGAACATGTCCGCAGAACCCCGATCGTTGTCGGGACCGGCACCCTGAAAAAAGTGATTAAAGCCCACCTCCAACATGGTTGCGCAGGAGGCATAAGTGGCAATATGACCACCAACACCAATGCCCTTATCCTGGGCGCGTAGAACCATGGCGATGGCATTCCAGCGCAGGAGTTTTTCTACCCTTTCTTCCAGCTCGATGTTACCAGGATAGGGGGGCTGGCCATCCGGCGCGATGGTGTTTCGGTACGGGGTGTTGAGGGTGGCCTCCTCCAGCGCAATGTCTCTGGAAAGCACGTGATTTTGCAGGCTGCGCAGCACCTCGCGGGCGCCCTCAGCTCCGTATTGATCGACAATGGCATCCAGGGACTCCACCCATTCCGCTTTGTCCTCCGCCAGCAGTTTTCCAAGGTCTGTCGTTTGCTCGCTCACCGGCTCTCCCCCGCTGCCTAGCATTGATTCATTCGATGTTGCCGCTATGTTATAGCAGCCCTGATACGTTCAGCGTGAGCTTCTAGCTCGGCAAAATCCGCCATGCCGCGTGCGTGCATCTGCAGGTCTATGCCATCGGTTCTGGGCAGAATGTGGAAGTGCAGATGAAAGACTGTCTGACCTGCAGCCGGTCCGTTTAACTGAGCAAGCATGATGCCCGGCACCTCAAATGCCTGTTTCACCGCAGCAGCCACGGTCTGCACTGTTGCCATGGTATGGCTCAGAATGACTGGGTCTGCGTTGAAGATATCTTCGGTGGGGTCCTTTGGTATGACGAGGGTATGCCCAGGTACTTGGGGCATTACATCCATAAAGGCCAACGAATACTCGTCTTCAAAAACTTTGAATGCCGGCGCCTCACCTCGGAGAATTTTGGCGAAGATGTTGTCGCTATCGTAGGCCATGCTTGCTGCTCTGTTCTATATCCAAGAGGTCGAGTTTGGCCATAAGCCATTCGACCTTCAAGTCAGGGATGCCAACACTTCGTCCGTGTGCTCCCCAAGCGTCGGCACTTTCGCGGTCAGGTCGGAATCGCCGCTCAACCCCGGAATTCTCGGTAGCTCAACGAATTCATCACCCACTTTGACGGTATAAGTATGGAAGTCTGGGTGGGATTTTAGGTGAGCCATTGAGTTAACCGGAGCAAACGCTAGGTCGGCTTGGGTAAACCGCTCCGACAACTGAGCATAGTCCATGGCTGATACTCCTAGCTGAACTTGCCTATCAACAAAATCACGATTAGACACCCGGGTTTCATTGTCGCGACAACGCT
>JAQWIX010000049.1 GCA_029248675.1 Pseudomonadales bacterium
TCTACCCTAATTGACCATGTTTGAGAAAACATGAGTAAATTCAGGGGCCTAGAGGCAACTTAAGACACAAAATGGTGGCCAGAGACAGAATCGAACTGTCGACACGAGGATTTTCAATCCTCTGCTCTACCAACTGAGCTATCTGGCCAAGAAGAACAACAAGGCTCGAGTGGTCTCGAGCAAGGCGCGTATTAAAGCGGTGTGGCCGCCCATCGTCAACTCTATGTTGGTGCTTGATAGCCTTCGGGTGTATCTGTGGCCTCGTTTGCGAAGAATCGCCACATTTGTTCGGTTAAGTAGGTACGTGTCGCAGGCTCGATCAAGCTCAGATGTTTTTCGTTGATCAGCATGGTTTGCAAGGTTTGCCACTCTTGCCAAGCCTGTGCCGAAACTTCGGTTAACAGCCTTTCGCCCATGGGGCCGGGTAAGGGTGCGCGCTCCAGTGCTGGTAGTTCTTTGCCATAACGACTGCAAATTACGGTTCGGGCCATGCCATTCTCAAGTTAAAAAACGTTGGTTAAGTTTAGCCTGTTGCCTGGCTTGGGTCAGTGCTCTTTGAGCAGGCGCAGCGCGGCGGCAGACAGACCGATGGCCTCATCGCTGTCGCGTAATCGGGTTAACGACACCCAGCGTTGCTCGCCCTCCTGCAGCATGTTGGGCCGGCGCTTAAGCGATATATAGGTTGGCTGGATATCCAGATGAAAGTGGCTGAAAGTATGGCGGAAAGGCGGCCCGTCTCGCTGTTGCAGCACATCGTTGACATGGATGCCTTGGCTTTGCAAAAAGGACTCCGTCGATGTTTGTGTGGGCCTCTCTGGGGGATTCCAAAGCCCGCCCCAAATCCCGCTTTGCGGGCGTTGCTCCAGCAATATTTGCTGGTCGGGTAACGAGACAATAAAAAAACGCGCTTGGCGAACAGGCTTTGGCGCGCTCTTCTTTTTGGTGGGCAGCTCGGCGACGCGATCGGTTGCAAGGGCTAGGCAGCGTTTCCTCAGCGGACATACCTGACAATTGGCTCGACTGCGCAGGCAGACCGTTGCGCCGAGATCCATGATCCCCTGGGTATAGGCGGCAACGCTTTGATCCGGTGTGTGTTTTTCAGCAAGTTGCCACAAGGCCTTACTCACTGCAGCTTGGCTATAGTGGCCCTCCACTGCGTGGAAGCGCGCGAGTACGCGCTTAACATTGCCATCTAAGATGACCCCTCGTTGATCCATGGAAATAGCGCGAATGGCTCCGGCAGTAGATCGCCCAATGCCGGGCAACGCCTCCAGTTGCTGCTGATCGCGTGGTAGCTGGCCGTTGTGTTCGGCCAAGATGATCTGGGCCGATTTGTGGAGATTTCGGCCTCTGGCGTAATAGCCTAGTCCGGTCCACAGGTGCAGGACTTCGTCAATTTCTGCTTGGGCCAAGCTCGGTACATCAGGGAATCGCTGCATAAACCGTTGGTAGTAGCCAATGACCGTGGCTACTTGGGTCTGTTGCAACATGATTTCGGACACCCAAACTCGATAGGGGTTGATGTTAGCTTGCCAAGGAAGATCCTTGCGCCCGTGCTGCTGAAACCAAGCGAGTAGATGTTTGGCAAACCAATCCATCTACCATTGTGGTGTTATCGCCCGAACAAGTTCAACAGCTGTTTGGCCCCTTCGCGGAACTCCTCTGGCAGCTTGTCTTCAAGTTCCTCCAGCAGCGGGCCTTGGATTTTTTCCTCTACAAAGCGCTTGGTTTCTTTTTTGATAAGGTCCTTGGCCACGGACAGCGCAGCGTCTTTGTCGGGGCCACAATCCGGTGAGCCGGCAGCGCCTTTGCAGTAAAAGGGCAGAGGTAAATCCGTCAGTGCAGGTCCCACGCTGATTGCATCGTTCTCTTTGGCTTCCCTAATCGTCAGGTTACCCTTTAGATCCAGCTCGCCGGAGCTTTGTTTCATGATGCCGGCCATGGTCACGCGTAAATTGTCGATGTTTGCATCTAATGTGGTTTGCTCATTTTGCAACGACCCAGTTACGGCAAGGTTCTGGTAGCGCATCATATCGGGCAGAGATTCGGCGTAATTCTTTTTGCCGATAAGCATGCTCATGGCGGCAAGCGTCTCCTTGAGCTTCCGAATATCGACGCTGCCATTGGCTGCATCCAGTGTGGCGTCGAGGCGTCCGTTGGCTAGAGTGGCGGTAACTTTGCTTTCCGGCCACGTAAGGCTGTTGAGGTTGAATTCAGACGAGGTGCAATCTAGCTGACTGGTGTACGCGCTGAGAGCGTCGGCTTGGTTGTCAGCCCCGTCTACTTCTTGCAGCCTGCCAGTGCATTTGCCAGACAGCGGTGTTTGTTCAATGCGCGTCTTGATGTCGGACTGAACCAAGGTCAGGTCGGTCAGCTGACTGTCTGGATTGGCTTTGGAAGGCTGTAATCGATAAATCATCTCGCCCGTGATCTCTACCGGTGCGGCGCCGGCGCGGATTTCACTGGGTTCAGGAGCCTGCAAGAATACCAATTGGGCTTGGAACGGCGTGGTCTTGCCGAGAGAGAAGTCCTGCATGGCGAAGCGCTGTAAACGAAAGTCAGCGTCTTTTACCCTCACTTCGCTGAGCACCAAGCGACCTAGCGTCCAAGATTCTGGGGCCTTGGTGATTTCTAACAAACTCAACCCAAGCTGAAGTTTGCTGATATGGATTTGAGTTTCCTCATCTCTTACTTTGACGTTGCTGATCGCCAAACCAAAGCTTGGAAAGATCTGCCAGTTAAGGTCACCCTGAATGTCCACCTGATAGCCGCTGGCGGCGCTGAGTTCGGTGTTTAGCTGGCTTTTGATTCGTTCAGAATCGCTCAAGAAGTAGCTGGCGGCACCAGCGATCAATGCCACGATGACGAGCAGCGTAAATAGGAATTTTTTCATCGATCTGGTTTCGCTTGTGATTGGAATGTGGTTCTGGTCCTTGGCAAATGCCGCCCCAGCTCTAGTGCCAATTTAGGGAGTTCTTCTAGGCTGGGCAAGATACGAAGTGCGATGTTAGTCGCAGTTCCAACCGACGCATTTGCGACAGCACATGCTTTACACTTAGCAGGTGAATTTATTTGACGAAAAGTTTTTCAAGTAGCCCATCGCGAGGTCTTTATGAGTGTTGGTACCTTTGATCCTAGTCAGCTCAGGGCGCAAGCCAGACCCATTGATGGGCAGCTACTTCAGCAGGCCGTTGAAATTGCGCAGCGTCAATCTTCCAGCGCTGGGCAGCTTGATCTCAGCGACGACGAAGTGAGCGCCCTTCAGCCCTTATCGATCCACGCGGGCTGGCTGGAGGCTGCTCAACAGCTTTCTATGGCTGACGTTGTCGCGTTGATCCGGCTATTCACCCTTGGCGAGGGCCAGTTTTCCAGTTGGCAGGCCGGCGCAAAATCACCGGTGGTGGCTCTCGCAAAGGCGTTGAAAAAACGGCGTGAGATGACACCGGAGCTGACCACTTGGATCAAGCGAAATACCGATAACCGATATCTACCCCATGGCGATCTTATGGACAGGCTATAGCTGCCATCGTTTTTGGCGTTGTAGTTAACGACGTATTTCATCAACCACCTTTTAAGGGTGCTTCATAACTCGTGAAAGGCGGTGAAAAGGCGGCTAAACTGCACATCGCTAGGCCGGCCACCTCTGGAAGGTAAGCGACTTTTTCCCAACATATTTTCCCAACACCAAGAGAGAACAACGTGCGCCAGGCTTCTATCAATCGGGATACCACTGAAACCCAGATAAAACTCAGCATCAACCTAGATGGCGATGGCACCAGCCACTTTGCTACTGGCCTGCCATTTTTTGATCATATGCTGACGCAAATTGCGCGACACGGCATGATCGATATTCACGTGGAAGCTACCGGCGACCTTGAGGTCGACGCGCACCACATGGTTGAGGATGTGGGCATCGTGCTGGGCCAAGCGCTGAACAAGGCTATTGGCGATAAAAGTGGGTTGACCCGTTACGGTCACGCCTATGTGCCGCTGGATGAGGCCCTTTCTCGGGCGGTGATCGATTTGTCCGGCAGGCCGGGTTTGCACTATCGAGTGGACTACACGCGAGGTCGGGTTGGCGACTTCGACGTGGATTTGCTGCGGGAGTTTTTCCAAGGATTGGTAAATCACGCCATGATGACCGTGCACCTAGACAACTTACTGGGCGAAAATGCCCATCACCAGGCAGAAACCTTGTTTAAAGCCTTTGGGCGTGCCCTGCGCGTGGCTGTGGCCGAAGATGAGCGCATGAGCGGTATCGTGCCGTCTACCAAGGGTAGCTTGTAACCGTGATTTTGATACCTGCCATTGACCTAAAAGAGGGCCAATGTGTGCGTCTTCGACAAGGGCGAATGGATGACTCGACGGTGTTTTCCAAAGACCCTGTGGCTATGGCGTTGCATTGGAAATCTCAGGGTGCCAGACGACTGCATATTGTGGACTTGGATGGGGCCTTCGCTGGCGTTCCGCGTAACGGTGAACTGATTAGGGATATGGTTTCTGCCATGGGCAATGTGCCCGTCCAAGTAGGCGGCGGTATTCGCATCAAGCAGATTATCGATGCCTATCTAGAGGCCGGTGTTCAGGGACTGATTCTTGGAACAAAGGCGGTGGAAGAGCCGGCGTTTCTGCAGAACATGGCGCGCCAATACCCGGGCAAAATTATCCTAGGTTTGGATGCCCGAGGTGGGGTTGTGGCTACCGAGGGCTGGGACAAAGACGCGGGTATTACCGCGCTTGAGTTTGTGCAGGGTCTAGCCGAACTGCCGCTGGCGGGAATTGTTTATACCGATATAGATCGTGATGGCATGATGCAAGGGCTTAATGTGGAAGCCACGTTGGCCCTAGCCAAGGCCGCTGGCCTTCCAGTGATAGCCTCTGGCGGCGTCACAGAGCTCACTGATCTGGCGGCGTTGAAGGCGGCCTTTGCTGACTCGCCGGAGTTGCTTTTTGGTGCCATCACGGGACGGGCCATCTACGAAGGCACCTTGGATGTCGGCCAGGGACAGGCACTCCTCGACGCTTAATTGTTTTTGTCATGCAGCTCCGATGTTTGTACCAGCGAAGGCTTGGCCAACATCGCCAAAGCTCTGGTGACCGCCGATTCTCCCTCGGTCAGTAGTACATCCGGCACAAGGCCTTGCTCGTTAAATGTTCGCCCGTTGGGGGTAAGGTAAATCCCTGTGGTGATTTTCAGTGCGCTGCCGTTTGCCAGTGGTGGTAGCAATGTCTGCACAGTGCCCTTGGCAAAAGTTTGGCTGCCCACAATTTTTGCTCGACCGTGATCTTGCAATGCGCCAGCGATGATCTCTGCGGCGGAGGCGGTGCCCGCATTGACGAGTATGACGGTTGGCAACGCTTTTAACGGCGTAGTTGGCCCTGCCGGATAGGTAACCGCGCCTGCAGCCTCCGGTAGCAACTGGGCTGCGGCTGTGGTGACGATCTTGCCGCTATCTAGAAATAAATCTGCCGTTGCAACCGCGCAGTTTAATGTGCCCCCCGGATTATTTCGCAGGTCCAGAATCAGTCCGGTGATTGGGGGGTTCTTATGAGCTGTGACGGCGCGAACAAGGTCCTCGGCTAAGCCGTCATAGCACTGAGCTGCTTTCACATGCATGACACGTTCAGCGACCATCTCGGTTTGCAGATACACGCCGGTAAGCTTGGTGCGCTTCAGGGTAAGCTCGAAATAAGATTCCGATGACTGAGCACTTACCTTGCGAGAGAAACCGATGGCCACTTCTGTGTCCTGTTTTCCTCGAAGCATGGCAACAAGTTCGCGCAGTAGTTTGCCTTGAACGCTCTTGCCATCAACGGTTTTGATCCGATCGCCGGGTTGTATGTCCTGAGCCTCCGCAGGCGAGTTGACCAGGGTACTCAGCACGGTGAAAAACCCCCGCTCCAGTCCTATTTCCAGACCAACACCAACAAAACTGCCTTGAGATTCTTTCAGCAGCCGCTCATAGGCTTCAGGGGTCAATAATTCAGAGTGGTCATCGAGGGTGTTAACCATGCCTTTGATCGCGCCGCGCTCCAAGGCGGCGTTGTCGATGTCGCCCAGATAATGCTCGTGAATTTGCTGTTTAGCCCGTTGAAAACTTGGCGACTGCGATGGTGACTTCTGGGCAGCTCGGTCGAGCACGATGCCCAAGGCGACGCCAAAGACGATGCCAAGTACCAATGTCCGAAGGGTGATGGGTTTAGCGGCAGGGTTGTCCAAGGCTCCGCTCATGGCGCCAGCCACTGCTTGGGGTTTTTCACCGCGCCCTTGTGCCTAAGTTCAAAGTAGATGCCGGGTTCGTAGCCGCCGCCGCTGTTTCCTGCCCGGGCCAAGACTTCTCCGCCCTCTACCCAATCACCGACGCTTTTCGTTAGTGAATCAGCATGACCGTAAAGGGTCATATATCCGTCACCGTGATCCACAATGGCGATCAGGCCGAAGCCTCGAAGCCAGTCGCTGAAGATCACCTTGCCCTGAAACACCGCGGTGACGCTGGCCCCTACGGGTCCGCTTACATCAATGCCTCGCCAATCTAGATTTGTGCCTGCTCGGGTGTCCCCAAACTTGTGCCGAATTTTTCCCTTCAAAGGACTGGGTAATTTGCCCTTGGCGGCAGCGAAGGCTCTGCCGTCCAAGGTCGATGTTTGGGCGCGCAATTGATTGAGTAAACGCCGCAGGCGGTCACTGTCTGCCAGTAGAGCTTCCTGTTGGGCTGTTTTTGATTTCCGTTGGCTCGCCAGCGCCCGGATGGCTTGGGAGCGCTCTTGCCTTTGGGTTTTTAGCTGATTGGTTTGACTGACAAGGGCTTGGCTGCGGTCGGTTTGTTCCTTCAGTTTGCTGTCCAGTTTGCTCTGGACCCCCTCCAGTTCTTCTAGCCCCTGTTTATAGCGGTTCATGGAAGCCAAACGCTGCTCACCCAAGTAACGGTGATAGCGAATGAGTCGATCCACATCAGCACTTAGCTGCTGACTTAACAGCTGTTTGATGAAGTCATCCCCGCCCAGCCGGGAAGACGCCCTCAGGTGGGCAATGATGGCGGCGCGTTGGTCATCCAATTGCTTTTGCAATCGTTGTTGCTGACGCTGTAAATCCCCAACCTCGTCGCGAGTCCTGGCGAGTTCAGTCTTAGACTGTTGGCTTTGCGTTACCAAGTCGTTGATGGCTTGGTCCTGCTGGCGAATTTGCTGCTCGATCTCGGCACTTTGTCGCTGGGCTTGAGTTAGCCACTTTTCTAGATCATTGAGCTGGTTTACAACTTCATCTAGAGCGACCTCGGCTTCGTCGCTGGTGTTAATTTCTGCGGCGCTGAGATAGGGGGAAGAGCAGGCGATGATGCCCACAATGAACCAAATTCGATTCCGCCGCTTGTTCATTCTAGGCTGGCGTAATCAGCGTATTTCCGGTCATTTCGTCCGGTGCATCCATGTGCATTAGATCCAGCAGGGTCGGCGCCACGTCGCATAGGCTTCCGCCGGATCTCAATTGCACGGGCCGACTGCCCACGTAAACCAAGGGCACCAAGTTACTGGTGTGAGCCGTATGCTCTTGGTCGCTGTTTGGGTCGCGCATTTGTTCGACGTTGCCGTGGTCGGCGGTTATCAACATGTTACCCCCCACGCTGACTATCGCTTCTTCCAGTCTTGCTATGCACGCATCCAGAGTTTCCACGGCCCTGATTGCGGGCAGGAGCTTACCGCTGTGGCCAACCATATCGCCGTTGGCGTAGTTACAAACGATGACATCGAACTCGCCTCCTTGAATGGCCTGTACCAGTTGATCGGTAACTTTCCCCGCGCTCATTTCTGGCTGTAAATCGTAAGTGGCCACATCGGGTGATGGAATGAGGATGCGTTTTTCACCGTCAAAGGGTTGTTCTCGTCCGCCGGAAAAAAAGAAGGTTACGTGGGCATATTTTTCGGTTTCGGCAATTCGCAGTTGGCGCTTGCCGTTGTTTTGTAGGAACTCTCCCAAGGAATTGTGCAGGGTCTCAGGAGCAAAGGCACAAGGCGCTTTAATATCGTCGGCATATTGAGTCAGCGTCACGAAGTGCGCAGGGGGAGCGAAGGAGCGGCGTTCAAAACCCGAAAAGTCTTCTTCGGTCATGGCTCGCGTGAGTTGGCGGGCCCGATCCGCTCGGAAGTTCATGAAGATAACGCTGTCTTGGGCACCAATACCCCGAGGTGGTTCTTGTTCATCGTGAATAGACGTTGGTTGCACGAACTCGTCGTTTTCGTCTCGATCATAGGCCGCTAGCAGTGCTGCTGTGGCGCTTTGGGCGTGGAAGGGTGCTTCTCCGCGGGCCAATAGGTTGTAGGCTCTGGCTTGGCGATCCCAATTGTTGTCTCGGTCCATGGCGTAATAGCGTCCGCACAAGCTCATCACGCCACCACAACCAAGCTCTTGGAATAGGTCTTGGGCGGCTTCAAGGGAAGCCATGGCGCTGCGTGGTGGTGTGTCCCGGCCGTCAAGAAAGGCGTGCAAGTAGACACGCTGAACGCCGGCGGCGGACGCGCATCGTATCAAAGCAAAAATCTGCTCCTCATGGCTGTGCACACCGCCTGGCGACAGCAGCCCCATAATGTGTAGGGCAGAATCGGCGTCTTTAACCTCATTGAATACCTTGCCAAATACTGGGTTGCTGGCAAATTCGCCGGTCTCTACCGCGCGATTGATACGAGTGAAGTCCTGATACACCACGCGGCCGGATCCCAGATTCATGTGCCCCACCTCTGAGTTACCCATTTGGCCTTGGGGCAATCCTACGTCTAAGCCCGAGCCGGATATTAGGGTATGCGGGCGCTGGTCTAGAAGCCGGTCCCAAGTTGGGGTGCTTGCTAGTGCTATGGCGTTGTTTTCCGTTTCGAGGCGATGGCCAAAACCATCGAGTATCACCAGCAAGCTGACATCGGGCATCGAATGAGATCCTTTGGATTGTTAGGTGTTATAAAATGAGGGTGACGTCCGTTGGCCTAAGTCTTGAGCTATTACGTATAGCGACCCTCTGAATTGAGGGGATTCTAGCAAAAAGCTAAGGGATTAAGGATGAACGTGTATAATCGCCAATCTTGGAATAGGCAGTGTTTATGGATCAGTTTTTCACCTTTCTTGGCAACCACCCGTTATTGATTGGGGCCTTTCTTTTGCTGGTGTTTTTGTTCTTCCGCAACGAATCAGCCCGAGCGGGAGCTACCATTGGCACTCAGGAACTGGTTCGTTTGGTAAATAAGGACAACGCCATCGTTCTTGATGTGCGCGATCGTTCTGAGTTTGACGAAGGTCATATCGTTGACGCGGTGAACATTCCCTATGCGTCCTTGGAGTCCCGAATCGATGAGCTGGCCAAGCACAAAGAAAAGCCCGTGGTCATCGCCTGCAAGATGGGTCAGCACTCAGGGGCTGCGGGCACTCTTTTACAAAAAAACGGCTTCACAAACGTGGTTCGCCTAACCGGCGGCTATTCTGAGTGGCGGGCCCAAAACTTACCGGTAGTAAAATCATGACAGACGAAGATCAGGCGGGCATTGCTGAGGATGCGACTCAGGGTGAAAAACAGGTGCAGATGCGCATCGAAAAAGTGTATTTGAAAGATGCATCTTTCGAGTCGCCAAAATCGCCCGAAGTGTTCACCCGCCAGTGGCAGCCGAATTTGTCCGTGGATATCAATACCCGCGCCACGCCGCTGCCAGACGATCGTCATGAGGTTGTTTTGACCATTACCGTTCGTGCGAACGTGGAAGAAGATTTCCTTGGCTTCTTAGTGGAGGTTCAACAGGCCGGACTGTTCTCCATTCAAAACGCGGACGGCTCTCAGGTCAGCCAAATCATTGGCATCGCGTGTCCAACGACGCTGTTTCCATACGCACGCGAGGCTTTAGACAACTTGGTGGTTAAAGGGGGCTTCCCGGCCATTAATCTGGCCCAAGTGAATTTCGAAGCCCTGTATACCCAGGCTCTGCAAGATAGGCAGCAACAGCCTCAGCCATCGACGACTCATTGATCTAATGCATCAAAGAACGCCGTCATAACCTCGCTGACGCCAAGCTTCGTAAAGAGTGATGGCTACGGAGTTAGCTAAGTTGATGCTGCGGGTCGGGGCCTGCATTGGGATACGCAGTTTTCGGTCTTGGGGCCAGCGGGATAACACGTCATCTGGCAAGCCTCGGGTCTCAGGTCCGTAGAGCAGCACGTCATCGGATTGAAAAGCGATCTCTGCGAAATTTAGGCTACCCTTGGTGGTCATAGCAAACCATCGTTGGTCGCAAAGCTGTTCCTCGCACTGGGACAGGTTGTCGTACAGGCTGACTCGGGTGAAATCGTGGTAATCCAAACCTGCACGCCGAAGTCGTTTGTCATCCCAGTCGAACCCCAGTGGTCGGATTAAGTGCAGGGACGCACCGGTGTTGGCGCAAATGCGGATAATGTTACCGGTGTTGGGCGGTATCTCAGGTTGATAAAGAACCACGTGCATGAATGGACCGCCCGGCTATTGTAAAGGCGTTCTATTGTACGGCTTTTATAACTCCAGCTCCTGCATCTTGCGGGTCAATGTGTTCCGACCCCAGCCCAGTAGATCGGCCGCGTCCTTTTTGCGGCCGCCGGTTTTACGCATGGCGGCGTTGATCATGATGCGTTCGAATTTCGGCAGCGCACAGTCCAACAATGCAAGTCCCGGCTCCTTCTCCAGTTGCTGGTTGGCCCAAAGTTCAAGGCTCGATTCCCAGCTATCCAGATCAGAGGCAGGTTCGCTCTGTTGAAGCTCCGGCGGCAGATCTTCAACCAATACCGTACGTGAGCTGGCCATGACCTGTAGCCAGCGGCAAGTATTTTCAAGTTGCCGAACATTGCCGGGCCAAGGGAGAAGGCTTAAGTAGTCCGCCGTGGCTGGCTCTAATCGCTTCGGCTCATCGCCCAGTTCCACAGCGGCGGCGTCTAGGAAGTGCTGGGCTAATAGTGGTATGTCTTCACGACGCTCAGCCAAGCCGGGCACATGAACTCGAATGACGTTCAGCCGGTGGAACAAGTCATCGCGAAATTTCCCCTTCTCGACTAACTGTTCAAGATTTTGATGGGTAGCAGCTACGATGCGGACGTTAACGCTTACCGAATGGTGTCCGCCGACCCGATAGAACTCGTTTTCTGCCAGCACCCGCAGCAGGCGGGTTTGGGCAGACGCCGGCATGTCGCCTATTTCATCCAGAAATAAGGTGCCTCCATCGGCCTGTTCGAAACGGCCAACGCGTCTTTGGGCGGCGCCGGTGAAGGCCCCCTTTTCGTGGCCAAAGAGTTCGCTCTCAATCAGATCACTAGGGATGGCGGCCACATTGAGCGCGACGAAGGGTTCATTTTGGCGAGGCGAGTGACGGTGCAGTGCTCTTGCCACCAGTTCTTTGCCGGAGCCAGACGGGCCATTGATTAGCACAGTGACGTTTGAGGACGACAGGCGACCGATGGCGCGAAAGACTTCTTGCATCGCGGGTGCTTTGCCGATGATCTCAGTTGCGCCTTGCGGCTCAGCGATCTCAATAGGCTGCACTTCTTGGGTTTGGGCGATAGCCCTGCGCACGACTGCTACTGCCTCATCTACGTCAAAGGGCTTAGGCAGATATTCAAAGGCACCACTTTCGAAGCTTGTTACCGCGCTTTGCAGGTCGGAATGCGCGGTCATGACGATGATGGGCACCTGAGTATGAGTCTCTTTGACCTGGCGCAAGAAATCCAAGCCCGAGGTGCCGGGCATTCGAATGTCAGTGATGATGGCAAGAGGCGCTTCATTTCCCAAATGATGCAAGGCCTGATCGGCGGTATTAAATGCGGTGATAGGAATGCCGGCTTGGCTTAGCGCGCGGTCCAACACCCAGCGAATGGCGCTGTCGTCGTCGATCACCCATACGTGTTTATTCATAGTGCTTTTCTCTTGTCGGCGGCGTCGGATTCTGCCGGCCCATGGAAGGGCAGAAAGACAGAGAACACCGTATTGCCCGGACGGCTGGATACCTGCAAGGCACCGCCATGTTGGCCAATAATGTTTTGGGAAATGGAAAGTCCAAGACCAGAGCCTTCAGCGCGGCCACTGATCATGGGGAAGAAAATTCGGTCAATGAGGTCCGGTGGTATGCCGGGTCCGTTGTCGGTAATGCTCAGGTGCATCACTTGTTTGTGCCGAACTGAGCCAATGGTGAATTGGCGCATGACCCGTGTACGAAATGTCAGCTTGGCGTATTCGATAGTGCTGAGGGCTTGGCAGGCGTTTCGAGCGATGTTGAGGATGGCCTGTATCAGCTGATCTTTGTTGCCGGAAACTTCGGGCAAGCTGGGATCGTAATCTCTCTGTAAATGCAGGTCTGGTTTAAACTCAGGCTGCAAAATTTGCATCACATGCTCAATAACCTCTACTAGGTTTACTGCCTCGAAGAGTACCGGCTGCCAAGGACCCAGCATGCGATCCACGAGATCACGCAGCCGGTCAGCCTCACTGATTATCACGCCGGTGTATTCTTTGAGGTCCTCGTTGGGCAGTGCCCGCTCCAACAGTTGAGCTGCTCCACGAATACCGCCCAGGGGATTTTTCACCTCATGGGCCAAGCCCTTAATTAGGCTTCGGGTGGTGATTTGCTGTTCTTCACTGAAGCTGCCTTGGCTGATGGAGTTGATACGGCTGGTCGGGTGAAGTTCGAGCAGCAACCCCTTGGGAGACTCAAGGTTGGATACCGTAAGGTCCACTTCCTCTACGGTGTTCTCTGGTAACTGGAGGCCGACATTTCTGGCGGTAAAGGGCTGGGTTTCATTCATGGCCTGTCGCAAGGATATGACTAGGTCTTCGGCTTTGAGCACTAAGTCGGTTAAGGAACTGCCTAAAACCGAGCTGGCCGAAACATGTAGCAGGCCTTCTGCTGCGCTGTTAAGCATGACCAGTCTAAGCTCGGCGTCTAAAACCACCACAGCCGTAGCCAAAGAATCGAACAAATTCTCGATAAGCTTCTTCGGATGTTTGGACTGTTTTTTCGGTAAGGTCATTGTGTTGGCTGTGTGTCCAGTGGCTTTGGAGCGAATATTTGCCCCAATGAAGCAAAAGGCTGGCCGACCCCTCAATTTATTAGTAAGTGCTAACTATTAGTTTTTGTCATTTCCAAAGCCAATAAGATCAAAATCGGCTGAGATAGAGGTCATACAAGTTCGTGCTCTCAGTGTGCGCACCAAAATAGGGCGCGCACCAAAAAAGGTCAAGCCGCTCCTGTCTTGTATAAGAAAAACGGCGTCTTGGCGCTGGTGTTAACTACCAGGTGTTTGCGCATGGCAACCGGGCGTGACCGGTACTCCCGTGCCAGGAAGAGCGAAGGATGCCGCCTAAGAGGCACCCTTCGGATCGTTAAAACGACTTAGGAAAGAGCTTCCTTGGTGGTCTTAACAATGGCTGCGGCCACTTTGTACGGATCCGCATTGGAGGCAGTGCGTCGGTCTTCCAGACGACCTACCCAGCCGTCGGCAGGGGTGGTTACTGGGATTCGGATGGACGCGCCACGATCAGAGATACCGTAGCTGAACTCGTCGATAGACTGAGTCTCGTGCTTGCCGGTCAAGCGCTGGTCATTGTCGGCTCCGTAGACGCTGATGTGACGCTGAATGTTCTTACCAAATTCTTCACAGATCTTGGTGAACACCTCTTCCTTGCCTTCGGTGCGCATGGCTTCATTGGAGAAGTTTGCGTGCATGCCCGAACCGTTCCAGTCCAGATCGCCAAAGGGCTTTGGATGCCAGTTGATGGTGTAACCGTACTTTTCGCCGGTACGCTCCAGCAGATAACGAGCAATCCAAGTTTCGTCACCGGCTTGCTTGGCACCCTTGGCGAAGACTTGGAATTCCCATTGGCCAGCGGCTACTTCTGCGTTGATGCCTTCAACGTTAATGCCAGCTTCTAGGCAGATGTCGAAGTGTTCTTCAACGCAGTCCCGACCAAAGGCGTTACCTGCGCCAACCGAGCAGTAGTAAGGGCCTTGTGGTGCGGGGAAACCGCCGGGAGGGAAGCCAGGAGGCAATTGAGTGTCGATATCCCACAAAAAGTACTCTTGCTCGAAGCCGAACCAGAAATCGTTGTCGTCATCGTCAATGGTGGCTCGTCCGTTGGACGGATGCGGCGTGCCATCGGCGTTCAAAACTTCACACATGACGAGGTAAGCGTTGTGTCGGTCTGGATCTGGGTAGATGGCGACGGGCTTGAGTAAGCAATCAGAGCTGCCGCCTTCTGCCTGTTCGGTTGAGCTGCCGTCGAAAGACCACATCGAGACGTCTTCCAGAGCGCCGGTGAAGTTGTCCTTGCTCATTTGCGTCTTGCTGCGCAGGCTCTGTGTGGGCTGGTATCCGTCCAGCCAAATGTATTCCAGTTTAGATTTCATGCTTGGTTTGTCTCCTTAGATGTAGGTACCAGTGCTGCTAATGTGCAGTCCACTCCTACGTTATTCGCTCCGAAGCGAGTTAACGGGATGCGTTTGCTGCATTTTAACCGAGTCGAAACTCGCTTGAGTCTCTCCAAGGCAAAATACGTGCCATGCTTGGCGTTATTTAACTCATTGATATTATTGAATTTCCCAAAACAACTGGGAAAAACTGCACCAAAATAGTGCGCATCAAGCAGCAATGGTCGCCAGCTGCGCTATTCTGGTGCATCTGGCCGGAAGACACAAATCCAGTTGGTATCTTTTTCGAAAAGGATCAAGACCGTTATCAAAGATTGGGCCAAGGGATGTCGCTGCTCTTTCCTGTAGTTTTAGGCGACAGGTGCAGTTGCTTGGGCCATAATCGCGCCCGCTCGAAAGCGAGCACCAAACCACCCAGATGCCAAGCGCTAAAGCGAGTGCTCTCCACAAAGGAAGAACCCATCGTGCCGAATTTGAATGTCCGTAATGTTGCGATTATTGCTCACGTTGACCATGGCAAAACCACCTTGGTCGATTGCCTGTTGCAGCAAACGGGTTTACTGGATGCCAGTGCCGCCGAGCGGGCTATGGACAGCAACGATCTCGAGAAAGAGCGCGGCATTACAATTCTGGCCAAGAATACCGCGATCAATTACCGGGACACTCAAATTAACATCGTCGACACCCCCGGACACGCGGACTTCGGTGGCGAGGTAGAGCGGATTTTGTCCATGGTTGACGCGGTATTGCTGCTGGTCGACGCGGTGGACGGACCTATGCCGCAAACGCGATTTGTAACCCAAAAGGCATTTGCCTATGGCTTAAAGCCAATTGTGGTGGTGAACAAGATCGACCGTCCGGGAGCAGATCCAGACCGAGCAATCGATCAGGTCTTCGAGCTCTTTGACAACCTAGGGGGTACCGATGAGCAACTGGATTTTTCTTCGGTTTATGCGTCGGCAATCAACGGAGTGGCAGGCTTAGAGTTGGATGCCATCGCAGACGATATGAGTCCTTTACTGGATATGATCGTTGACCAAGTGCCTCCGCCCGAGGTGGACGAAAACGGCGCGTTCCAAATGCAGATAAGTTCACTGGATTATTCAACTTACGAGGGCGTTATTGGCATAGGGCGGATAAGCCGAGGCGTGGTGGAGCGTAACCAGCAGGTCATGGTGGTGGATCGTGCCGGTGTCGAGCGTAAGGGCAAGGTGATGAACATTTACCGCCACAGTGGGCTAGAGAGGGTAGAGGCCACTCAAGCCAATGCTGGGGATATTATTTGTCTTACGGGTATTGAGAAGATCAACATTTCCGACACCCTGTGTGCACCTGAACAAGTGGAGGCGTTGCCCGCCTTATCTGTGGACGAACCCACCTTGACCATGATGTTTTGTGTGAACAACTCACCGCTTTCGGGCAAAGAAGGCAAGTACGTGACTAGCCGTCAGATTCGCGAGCGACTGCAAACTGAGGCCCTGCACAATGTTGCCTTGATGGTGGAAGACACCCCGGACCCTGATCGTTTTAGGGTTTCCGGACGAGGCGAACTGCATCTGTCTGTACTGATTGAAACCATGCGCCGTGAAGGGTTTGAATTGGCGGTTTCCCGTCCTCAAGTGATTTATCGAGAAATAGATGGCGTCGTGCACGAACCTTTTGAAACCTTGACCTTGGACGTTGAAGAGCAGCATCAGGGCAAGGTGATGGAATCCTTGGGAGACCGACGGGGTGAGTTACAGGAAATGCAGCCCGACGGTAAGGGTCGAGTGCGTCTGCAGTTTCGTATTCCCAGTCGCGGCGTCATGGGTTACCGGCCGATTTTTCTCTCCCAAACTTCCGGTACCGGCATCATGTCATTTGCGTCAGATGGCTTCGGGCCGCGAACAGCCGAGGAGGTTGGGGCGCGCAAGAACGGCGTGCTGATATCCAATGCCCAAGGCAAGGCCGTGGGTTTTGCACTTTGGAACTTGCAGGCTCGCGGCCGCATGATGGTGAAGCCAAACGATATGGTCTACGAAGGGATGGTGGTAGGTATTCACTCACGAGCCAATGACCTGACCGTTAACGCGTTGAAAGAAAAGAAGCTTACCAATGTGCGTGCATCGGGCACTGATGAAAACATCCAGCTCAGTGGTGCTGTGATCATGACCTTGGAGCAAGCACTGGAATTCATAGACGATGATGAATTGGTGGAAATCACGCCGGAAAACATTCGCGTGCGTAAGCTGTTGCTGAAGGAAAGTGAGCGGAAGCGCGCCTAAAGCCGTTGTCCACGGCCCGTTATCGGTCCTAGGTTCGGGCAACTCATGAAGGCCGTCATTCAGCGGGTGCATAGCGCCAGCGTTTGCGTAGAAGGCTTTGTAGTCGGTCAAATCCAAAAAGGCTTGTTGGTATACTTGGGTGTGGCCGAACAGGACGGACCAGAACAGATAAGTTGGCTCACGGACAAGATTGCCAATCTGCGCATCTTCGATGCCTCACTCACCGAGAAGACTTCTAAGAGCGTGCAGGACATCGCCGGCGCGGTTTTGGTGATTTCTCAGTTCACCTTGCTGGCCGATACCCGCAAAGGCCGGCGCCCGTCATTTTCCGGTGCCGCAAGGCCGGATCGAGCCAAGGGTCTATACGAGGATTTTGTTGTTGAGCTGGGCCGTCTGGTGCCGGTAGAAACCGGTGTCTTCGCTGCGGATATGCAGGTCGAGAGCGTTAACGACGGCCCTTTTACCCTGCTGCTCGAGCACCCAATGGCGGCGATTTAGCGAACTGGGATCGTTTTTCAGGCTTGTGGCTCGTCGTCGGCATCGCTGGGGTTGTTTGCATTGCGCCGTTCCACCAGCCGCGCCATTAAAACGCCAAATTCAAACAGCACCCACGTTGGCAGCGCCAGCAAAAGCTGGGACACCACGTCTGGTGGGGTGAGCAACATGCCGGCAATAAAGCAGCCAATAATGACGTATGGCCGCTTGCTAGCCATTTTATCTGCGCTGGAAAGCCCGGACCATGCCAGCAAAAACGTGGCTACGGGAATTTCAAAAGCGATACCAAAGGCCAAGAACATTTTCAGTACAAAGTCTAAGTAGTGATTGATGTCCGTCATCATGGGCACTCCTTCCGGGCTGACCATGGCCAAAAAATCAAAGACCAGCGGAAAGACCAGGAAGTAGCTAAATGCCATGCCGGCATAAAACAGCACGACACTGGAGAACAGCAGCGGAAAGGCGAAACGTTTTTCGCTGCGATACAGACCCGGCGAGACAAAGGCCCAAAGCTGATGCAGCAAAAAAGGCACGCCGATGAATACGGCGGTGTAGATGGCCAGCTTAAAGGGGGTCAAAAACGGCGACGTCACTTGAGTTGCGATCATAGACGAGCCATCGGGAAGAGCCTGGACAAGGGGAGCAGCCACGAAGCTGAACAGTGGACCGGCATAGTAGTAGATGGGGATGAATAAAATGCCGATGAGAGCAAAGCTTCGAAGAATGCGGGCACGCAGTTCAATGAGATGCTCAAGAAACGGCATTTCCTTGTCGCTGGCGGTATCGTTTGGCCCGGTCTCAGCTGTCATGGTGGGTTGGAATTTGGCTTAGGGTCGTCGACCTCAGAAGCCGCGGGGGTGTTTGTTGTCTTGGGGTCGATATCGGCGGTGCTGACCTTGACGTCGTTCTCGATTTTTTTCATTTCCGCCATTACTTGCTCGTTGTGAAGCTGGCGGCGGATATCGTCCATGCCAATTTCTTGCTCGATTTCGACTTTTACAGCGGCAAATGACCGGCTGATGCGCCCCACCCACAAACCTAGCGTCCGCAGGGTCTCAGGCAGGCGCTCGGGACCGATCACCAACAGCGTGACCAGCAATATCAGCATAAGTTCCATGGTGCCGAAATCACTGAACATGGGACCGCTTCAAACTCCTTGTGATGAATAAACTGCGGATAGCCTAGGTAGATTTTTTACCATCATCTGAGCTATCCGGGCTGGGACCAATCCTAAGACTTGGTGTCTTGGGTTGGCTTCTGTGATTGTGCCTCGCCAGAGCTTGTTCCCTGGGTTGCTTCGCTGTCGATGACCTTGGCGCTGTTTTGTTCGGTATTTTCCGCGGGCTTATCGTCGTCAGTTACCGCTGTTCTAAAGCCTTTGATGGCGTTGCCTAAGTCTGAACCAATATTTTTTAGGCGCTTAGGGCCAAACAGCAACAGGACGATGGCCAGAATGACCAGAAGTTCTTGCATGCCAAATCCAAACATTGGAATCTCCGATTATGTTGGTGTGATTATAGGGGGCAACCGCGTGCTAGGAATAGTGCGGTGCCAGAATCAGCCTGACGCCCCTTCGTCTAGGTCCCTACCTAGGTCTGGCGACTGGCTTTTTCTTCCAGCCCACCCACGCCAAAGCGCTTGCCTAACTCATCCAGAACATCTTGGGACGATAATCCTAGCTCACTGAGCATAACCATGGTGTGAAACCACAGATCGGCGGTTTCGTGAACCACCTGATTGCGCCCGTTGTCGTCTACCCCCGCATCCTTGGCGGCTAAAATTACTTCGGTGGCTTCTTCGCCAACTTTTTCCAAGATCTTGTTTAACCCTTTCTCATGCAGTCTGGCGACATAAGACGATTCCGGGCTTTCGTTTTTTCGTTGGGCGAGAACTTGGGTTAAATCGTCTAAGACGCTCATGACGCGCTCGTTTGCCTGATGAGATGCCAGCATCCTATCACCTACGGTAAGCCGACACATAGCAGCCAAACTGTCCCGGCGGCTAATAGGCCAAGGCTCACGGCCCAACGGCGTTGGCTGCGACGCCGGATCTGAAAAAGCTGGCCTTGGAGCTGTTCGAGCTGATCCTGTTGTTGCGCCAGTTGGATCCTCAAATCGATGGTCTGAGTGTCGTCCAACAAACTGGGTAAGCGGTGCAGCTCGCCGAGAATTTTGGGTCCCTGGTCCAGTAGCTTACCCAAAATCGCCACGGCTCCGAGGTTTCTAACGGCCCAGCGTTGCATGAATGGCGCAGCGGTTTCCCAAAGATCTAGCTCGGGGTATAGCTGCCGGCCAAGACCTTCAATGTACAGCAGGGTCTTTTGTAACAACACCAACTGAGGCTGAACCTGCATGTTGAACCTTCGGGCGGCGTCTAGCAGGTCTGTCATAAAAGCGGCGAAGGATATTTCGCTCAATGGCTGAGCAAAGATTGGCTCGCAGACCGATGCGATGACCTCCTCAAAGGCGTTCACATCCGTGGTCGCGGGTATCCAGCCAGAACGCAGGTGTAAGTTGACGATTTGCCGATAGTCCCGGGCAAAGAAGGCGATGAGGTTTTGCGCCAGATAGGATTGATCTGACTCACTGAGGCTGCCGATGATGGCGCAATCTAATGCGATCCACCTTGGATCCGCTGGATCTTGGATATCCACGAAGACATTGCCCGGGTGCATGTCCGCATGAAAAAAGTTGTGCTCGAATACCTGAGTAAAAAACGTTTCCACACCCTTATGGGCAAGTACTTTGAGATCGACGCCAGCATCTTTGAGAACGTCCATATCGCCGATGGAAGGGGCGTATATGCGCCTCATCACGAGCAGGTTGGTCCGAGTGAAGGAGGGGTAGAGACGGGGTACATGCAGCAACGGGGAATCGGCAAAGTTACGGCGCAGCTGAATCTGATTGCGCGCTTCTAAGAACATGTTTAGCTCGGTCAGCATGATTTGTTGCTGATCCTTCAATATCTGTGTGAAGTGAAGCTGTCTTAACAGTGGAAAGCGCCCCTCCAGCCACTGGGCCAAACCGATCAGGGCAGTCATCTCGGTGTCGATTAGGGCCCGGATGCCCGGCCTAACTACCTTGATGACCACATCCTCACCGGTGGTCAACTGGGCAGCGTGGACTTGGGCAATTGAGGCGCTGGCCAGAGGCTCCGGAGCGATGAAGCGAAAATGGCCAAGTGCCTCCTGTCCCAAGGCATCGTTGATCAATTCGATGGCATCATCGCCAACAATGGGTTGCACCTGATCCTGCAGCTTGGACAGCGCTTGGCAGGCGGCTTCACCTAAGACGTCGGGTCTTGTCGACAACAGTTGGCCCAGTTTTATAAAGACCGGCCCCCGAGATTCCAAGGCTTGAGGTAGCTGATTTTCTAAAGACTTTGCTGCTGGAAACAGCAAGCGTGCTAGCCAGAGTGCGGTGCGGGCGAACCGGCTAGGGACTTGGTTCGCTGGAATTAGGTGGTGGAGCCGA
Source organism: Pseudomonadales bacterium (assembly GCA_029248675.1). Classification (GTDB taxonomy): domain Bacteria; phylum Pseudomonadota; class Gammaproteobacteria; order Pseudomonadales; family Azotimanducaceae; genus UBA4421. The sequence continues at coordinate 20,645 of JAQWIX010000049.1, forward strand.
AACTTAAGAACCGTCTTGAGCAGACCCAGAACGTATCGCAAATCACCCCATCGCATCAGGGTTTGAGTCCAGCAGGGGTGAATAAGTCCAGCCGGGCCTGTAGACGATCAACTCTTAACCGCAGAGTGCTCAAGCGCTGGTGCATGGCGTCAACATCGGCTTCAGTAGAGAAGCGTTTGGTCAGCAGGGCTTCGGTTGCCTCTTGGGTCTGCTGGCCGGCCACCCCCACAAAATTCCTCAGGGTACCCAAGCCCAGTTCTACCAGCGCACTAAGGCGCTGGGCGTCGTGATCATTCATCACCGCCGATAGCGATTTTGCCAGATCCGGTGAAAAGCCCTTAGTGAGAGCCTGTAGTTTTAGCAGCGTTGTCGCATCGCCCTGTACTTCTAATGGCCAACCGCTATCGCCCGTCGCCAGAGCATGCAGGATATCTCCAGCGCTACCCCGGACAACTACGTTCGGGGTGGTCGCTGGCCCACTAATGAAATCAAGCTGGGTGGGCTGAATTACTAGGTGCCACGTTTGTTGGGGCCGCAGGCACTGGATCTCGATAACCTGTCCGACCAGAGGTTTGAGCTGTTGTTGGGTGGCCGGGTCGCAATCCAGCGCGGTTGCGCTAAGTTGGCTCAGCGTGGCTTGAAGGGCATTGAGAAGTAAGTCTGTACTGTCGCCCATGATCAGTCCGCGATGTGAGGCTTCATACCTCGATGGATGGCGGCAATGCCACCTACCAGATTGTAGAAGTCGGTATCCACGAAGCCGGCATCATCAAACATCTGTTTTAGAGTTTTTTGGTTAGGATGCATGCGGATGGATTCGACTAAGTACTGATAGGGTTGGGCATCGCCTACCAACAGTTTGCCAACTGGGGGCCACAGAGCCTGAAAGGCTTTGTAGGCAGTTTCTAAAACTGGATCGGTAGGCTGGGAGAACTCCAGCACCAGCAAGGGGGCGCCGGCTTTAAGTACCCGCAGTAGTTCGCTCAAGGCGCGATCTTTGTCGGTGAAATTGCGAATGCCGAAGCTGATGCAGGCGCAGTCAAAGCTGTTGTCGGGGAAAGGCAGAGATTCTGCCGGAGCTTGGCAAAACTGAACTTGTGCCAAGCCCTGGTCGAGCAACCGATTTCGCCCGACCTGCATCATCGGACGGTTTAGATCCGTCAGCACGACTTGGCCTTGATCGCCAACTGCCGGAGCGAAGAGCGCAGACATGTCACCGGTTCCACCGGCTAGATCCAATATGCGATGCCCTTCGCGCACTCCTGACATCTGCAGCACCATGCGTTTAAAGATTCGGTGGGTGCCCAGTGACATCAGATCGTTCATCACGTCATAGCGACCGGCAACAGCTTTGAAGACATCACCAACCTTGCGGGTTTTTTCCTCGGGGGAAACGTCCTCAAAACCGAAGCTGACCTTTTCTTCTTCGGCGTTAGCGTCGTGTCTGTCAGCGCTGTTGGTCATCGCAGTGGCGTCTCATCTGTGTGGTGCTGGGCACTATAGCGTGGATAGGGTGTAGTTGAGCGGTCCGGAAATACTACTTTGGCGTCCATTGGCTGACTGGAATATTCGGCAGCCTGGAAGCGTTTGCTTGTTTGAGTTCCGTTAAGTAGTCCTGCCAAAACCGGTCTTGCTGGGTGCCCATCTCACGCAGATAGGTCCAGGCGTAAATGCCACTATCGTGGCCATCGTCGAAGGAAATACGAATGGCGTAGTTGCCTACTGGCTCTATTTGCCTGATGCCCACATTCTTCTTGCCGGTTTGCAGTGTTCGTTGATCCGGTGAATGCCCTCTGACTTCCGCGGAAGGCGAGTAGACGCGGAGCAGTTCCGCTGGAATTTGCAGGCTCTCATCTTCCCACTGTAGTTCCAGTGTATGAGCGATTTTGTGATAGGTGATGTGTTTGGGTGGTTGCATATAAGGGTCTGCCAATGGGCGGCCTAGGCCGATGTTAGCTACAGAATAAATCGTGACAGATCGGTGTTACTTACCAAGTCGCTCAGGTGCTCGTCCACATAGCCTTGGTCAATCAGTACAGTTTGGCCTGCGTATTCGTCCGCGGCAAAAGACAAGGGCTCCAGCAGTCGCTCCATAACCGTGTGCAGGCGGCGGGCACCGATGTTCTCGGTACCTTCATTGACCTGCCAGGCCAGTTCTGCGATGCGGTCGATGCCGCTGGGGTCAAAGTGAATGGTTACCTGTTCCGCGGCCATAAGGGCCTGATATTGCTCGCACAGACTGGCCTTGGGTTCGGTGAGAATGCGTTTAAAGTCCTCGGGACTCAAAGCCTGTAGCTCTACCCTGATGGGCAAGCGCCCCTGCAGTTCAGGAATCAAGTCTGAGGGCTTAGCTAAGTGAAAGGCTCCTGATCCAATGAACAGCACATGATCCGTGCTGATAGGCCCGTATTTAGTGGTGACCGTGCAGCCTTCAATTAAGGGCAGCAGGTCTCGTTGCACGCCCTCACGGGAGACATCTGTGCCCGACGTTTCAGAACGCTTGGCGACTTTATCCAGTTCGTCGATAAAAACGATGCCGGTTTGTTCGACTGCCGTCACTGCTTTGCTGCGAATCTCGTCCTCGTTAACCAGCCCCGCGGCTTCTTCGTCCTGCAGTCGTTTGCGCGCTTCTTTTATCGTCAGGCGCTGTTGCTTGGTTTTGCCCTGACCTAGGTTGGCGAACATGTTTTGCAGTTGGTTGGTCATTTCTTCCATGCCCGGCGGGGTCATGATTTCGACACCGCCGGCAACCTGCGCTAACTCGATGTCGATTTCTTTGTCGTCCAGTTCGCCTTGTCTAAGCTTTTTGCGAAACATTTGTCGGGTGGAAGAGTCGGTACTGTCCGGCTCGCCTTCAGCATTTCTCGGTGGTGGCAGCAGGGCGTCGAGAATGCGTTCTTCGGCCCGGTCCTCGGCTTGGGTGCCGAGGGCTTGTATTTGTTCCTGGCGCAGCAAGTTCACAGCAGTGTCAGCAAGGTCGCGTACGATGGACTCCACGTCTCGACCGACATAGCCCACTTCGGTGAACTTTGTCGCCTCGACTTTGATCAAGGGTGCGTTGGCTAGTTTGGCCAGGCGGCGGGCGATCTCGGTTTTCCCAACACCAGTGGGACCAATCATCAAAATATTCTTGGGACTGACCTCGTCTCGAAGTTCTGGCGTCAACTGCATGCGTCGCCAGCGGTTTCTTAGGGCAATGGCAACCGCCCGTTTGGCATCGCTTTGACCGACGATGTGTCGGTCTAGTTCAGCGGCAATTTGTTTTGGGGTCAGCGACTCTTTATTCGGCATTGGCGTTCAAGGTTTCTATGGTCAGTGAGTGGTTGGTGTAGACGCAGATATCACCGGCAATGGTTAGAGCCTTGCGGACGACGTCTTCTGGCCCAAGCTCGGTATTTTCAGCTAAAGCCGTGGCGGCTGCTCGGGCGTAGTTACCACCAGAACCAATGGCCAGTACGCCAGCTTCGGGTTCGATCACGTCGCCGTTGCCGCTAATTAAAAGAGTGGTGTCAGCGTCGGCCACAATCAACATGGCTTCCAACTTGCGTAAAGCACGATCTGAACGCCACTCCTTAGCAAGCTCAACCGCCGAGCGCGCTAGCTGCCCGTGGTACTTTTCTAACGCGGCTTCAAATTTTTCGAACAAGGTGAAGGCGTCTGCGGTGCTACCGGCAAAGCCTCCCATGACGCGGTCTTGATAGAGTTTTCGCACCTTGATCGCATTGCCTTTCATCACCGTATCGCCAAGGGATACCTGGCCATCGCCGCCCATGGCTACTTGTTGATGGTTTCTAACACTAAGAATCGTGGTGCCGTGAAATGCTTGCATAAACGAGTCCAATTCCAAAAATGAGCGCGGCGCGCTGGCGCCGGTCGCACAAGGGTTCGGGATATTGGCGTGGTCTATCGGACAAAGCAATATTTGCCGTCGGACGGACCAGTTTCTGGTGACTAATCGTTGTTGATTAAGACGATGCCGGAGATACCGCGTTCTCGAAGCTTGGTTAACGCTCGGTTGGCGTCCACACGCCGATCAAACGGGCCTAGGGTTACTCGAAACCAGCGGCCAGTGTCACCGTCACTGACCACCACGGTTGCGGGCAAGTTGCTCAACAGTAAATTGGCCCTTAGTTCGTCAGCTTCACCACGGTCCCGAAACGAAGCAGCTTGAACTTTATAGCTTCTAGGAGTGTCGGACGGCTTCGAGCTTTCAGTCTGATACGGGCTGGTATCCACCTGAATCTCTCGGTCTTTTAAAATGTCTGGAAATTCAAAGGTGACCGAGGGTGCCGCAGGCGCGTCTGTAGCAACCTGCTCTTTGCTGCCTGGCGGTGTTTCCAGCCACTCGGGCAAATAGGCTGCGAGGAGAACCAAAACCGCGCCAAAAATAGCACCGGAAGAAAAACTTGGTCCGTGGAAGCTCGCGGTTTTTTTACCTCGAGTTGGCGTCGCCTTGGCGGTGCGCCTGCGCGGCGACGGGCGAGAGCGCTTTTTGGCAGGCTTTGCCGATTGGCCACGATTAGCGAAATCTTTGGTCATGGCACGCTGCCTGTGCGAAGGATGTTAGAACAGTTCATCGGGACCGATCATAACGTGGTTGCTGGAAGTACGCGAAAGCAATGCAGGGTCGAAGAGAGAATTCAAGAACGCTAACCAGTCAAAATCGCAATCGTTAGGCAAGAGCTCGCCAGCACCGGGGAACATCCGAAAAAGAAGCAGCCACGCAGAACGGCGAGCGCTACATGGCATCGTAAGGATCCACGTCAATGGACCAGCGCAGGCTAGAAGGTGTCTTGGGCTGTCCAATGCTGGCGAGGAGTCGATGCAGTTGCGGCCGGGATTCGGCAATAAGGATGAGCTGGAAGCGGGCTCGCTTGGCCACCCGTGCCATGGGTGCTGGAATAGGCCCCATGATTTGTACGTCGCCATGTGGGGTGTTGTTTTTGGTTTTTACTTGATTGAGTAGATGCCCTTTGCACTGCTGTAAAAATTCTAGGGCGATCTGCGGATCGAAAGCCTCGGCTCGGAGCATGGCCATGGGCTGACCGGGTGGCAGTCCTGCGTCTAAACGGCTGTTCAACTCGGCTTGGGCAAAGCTGCTATAGCCATGGGCCATGAGCCGTTTCAGCAATGGGTTTTCCGGCTGATGGGACTGAATCCAAACCTGGCCCGGGCGTTCTGCGCGACCGGCCCTACCAGCCACCTGCACGATCAACTGAGCTGTTCGTTCTGGCGCCCGAAAGTCCGGGCTAAGAAAACCGGCGTCAGCGTTCACCACGGCAACGAGGGTCACCTGAGGAAAGTGGTGTCCCTTTGCCAACATTTGGGTGCCGACCATGATGCAGGGTCGACCTTGGTGAATCTGCTCCAGCTGGCTATTGAGTTGGTTCGTTGTCCGGGTGGTATCCCGGTCAATCCGATACAAGGGAACGCCGGGGAATAGCTCAGCCAAGGTTTCCTCGGCTCGCTGGGTACCAACGCCTATGGGCAGCAGGTCGGTGTGACCGCAGTGCTCACAACGCTCTGGTAGGGCGAAACGTAGGCTGCAGTGGTGGCAGACCATTTGTTCTGGGCGCCGGTGCAGGGTGAGCTTGGCGTCACAATCGGAGCACACGCACTGCCAGCCGCAGCTTTGGCAAAGTAGGGTTGGCGCAAAACCCCGTCGGTTTAGATAAATCAGCACCTGTCCCGTGGCAGCCAAGTGTTGGCGAATAATCCGAATCAGCGTGTCAGAAAAGCCACCGCGTAGACTCTGTCCGCGCATGTCGATGACGTCGAAGCTGGGCATCAGGGCGCCACCGGCGCGCTGAGTGATCTCAAGGTGCCGGTAACGCCCCCGCTGGACGTTGTACAAAGATTCCAGCGACGGTGTGGCGGATCCCAAAAGCAATGGGATGTTGGCGCTTTGGGCTCGCTTTACGGTCAGGTCCCGAGCGGAATAGCGAAGGCCTTCCTGCTGTTTATAGGAGCTGTCGTGTTCCTCGTCGACGATGATTAAACCTAAGTCGGCAAACGGCGTGAATACTGCCGAGCGGGTGCCGATTAAGACCCGGATATCGCCGGACCGGCAGCGCAGCCAGGTTTGGAGGCGCTGCTGATCCGTTAGGCCCGAGTGCATGATGCCGACGCCGGCAAAACGATTTTCGAACCGTGCCAAGGTTTGTGGCGTTAGGGCGATCTCTGGGACTAGAACAAGCACTTGTTTGCCCTGCTCCAACACCGGCGCCATGACTTGAAGATACACTTCGGTTTTACCGGAGCCGGTGACACCTTCAAGCAGGAAGGTCGCAAATTGCTTTGTCTTGGTTACGGCTTCAATGGCCTGAGCCTGCTCTGGCGTTGCTGTTAGCGGTGGGTCCAAGGCCGTCGAGTCGGTTGAATGTTTTCGCTCCACGACGCCAAGGGTTTCGAGCTTCCTCAGCATGGGGCGATTAAAGCCCGCCGACTCTAAATCTGGGCCGGTTACCGGCGCCCCGGCCAACTGCATGTGTTGGACAAAGGCTTGCTGAGTTTTGGCCCTCGGACTGGCGGCAGAGGGATCCAGAAGATGCCACAGATCCGGTGGTGGCGGTGGCTTGATCTCAAAGTCTGACCCCTTGCGCGCAGCGCTGGGTAAAATGGTGGCTAGTACTTCTCCTAACGGGTAGTGGTAGTAGCCGCTCATCCATTGGGCAAGGTCCAGCAGCTCTTCGGCAATGGCTGCGTCAGCGTCAAGAATCTCCAGTACTGCCTTGGTGTTGTCGTGAGGCGTGTCCACCGTCGTGCTGATACACACCCCGATAACCTCGCTACGACCAAAAGGCACGCGCAACCGCGCGCCCACCTTGGGCACATCGGTGGATCCATCGACGTGGTAGTCGTAGACCGAGTGTAGTGGCCTAGGAACGGCGACTTGAATTACGTGGTGGTTGCTGGCCATAGGGCATTCTACGGTGGCGAGGCCAGATCTTGATAGTTCTGGGTGATAACTTACTTGTTTGGCTCTCCTTAATAGTTGCGGGGGCAAACGCTTCTGTTAAACTTCGCGCCCGATTTAGAACAAGCAAGTAGCGGATATGAAAGCTGAAATTCATCCCGAGTACCACGCCATCAATGCAAGCTGCAGCTGCGGTAACAAGATGGAAATTGGTTCAACACTGGCAGACGACCTGCATTTGGACGTCTGCTCTAGCTGCCACCCCTTTTACACGGGTAAGCAAAAGACTATCGATTCTGGCGGCCGTGTTGAGAAATTCCGTCAGCGATTTGCCAAGCGCACCAGCTCCGGCACTTAGCCGGGTGGTCCATCACGGGTAGTGGTGGGCAGAGGACCTTAGGAACCGTCAAACCCAAGCCTAGCGTGGGAAAGCTTTCCAACACGCTAGCTTGGTGAAGAAGAGGTCAGTAGCGACGACGCGAACAATAGGTGCCGCGAACAATAAAGGAGAGAGATCTCCTTTTTTTGTGCCCGATGCTGGGGCCTTTTGACGATCGTAAGATCGGTTAAAACAAATCCACCGCCCGAATTTCTTCGCTGCTGACATCGCCTTTTTTGATGGTCACTGCGGGATCCGGCGCAAATTCAGCTAAAAAAACTTCGTCAAGGGCCGAGGGGTTGCTGGGGTATGTCGGCTGTCCGGTCTCTCGATCTATGCGCAAATTTACGACCCCGGGGGGTTGGGGCAGCATTTGCTCGGGTACGCCGTCGAGGGCGTCGCGCATGAAATCGATCCAAATGGGTAGCGGTATATTCGAGCCGTAAGCGTTTCGCCCTAACGCTTCCTGATCTTTAAAGCCTACCCAGACGCTGGCGACGAGACTGGAGTTGAACCCATTAAACCAAGTATCCGACGCATCGTTGGTGGTGCCGGTCTTTCCAGCAAGGTCATTGCGGCCCAGGGCCCTAGCCCTTCGGCCAGTACCGAGCTTGATGACGTCGCGAAGCATGGATTGCATGATGAAGGCATTGCGCTCGTCGAGTACACGCTGTGCTACCACGACAGAGGTTTCGTTTGGCTTAGCGCTCTCCGCTTCCGCCAGCAGTCTGTCGAGAATCGTTGAGGCCAGCCAATCCATCTTAGGTTCCTTGGCTGGCTCTGCGCCCTTTGTTGAACGATTCTCTTGTTCCACTGCAATCTGCGGGTCCGGGCAAGACGAACACACTCTGGCGGGGGTTGCGGCGAATAGCACGATGCCCTGCTGATCGACCAGTCGATCTACGATGTAGGGTTCCACCAAATAACCGCCATTGGCCAACACAGCATAGGCTTTGGCCATATCAACTGGCGCCACGGTCATGGTGCCGCCACCAAGGGCGAGCTGGGTATTGCGCGGAAATGACGTCATATCGAAGCCAAACTTGCGCACATCGCGAAGTACTCGCCCGGCACCGATTTTCAGCAACACGCGCATGGAGACTAAGTTGATGGAGCGATACAGAGCTTCACGCAAACGCGTTGGCCCGTTGTATCGGTTGTTGTCGTTTTCTGGCCGGTATTGAGATTCCAAATTAGCGTCCTCGAAAACTAAGGGCGCATCAAGAAAGATATCTGCTGGGGTAATGCCTCGACTGAGCGCTGAGCTGTAGACAAAGGGTTTGAAGCCAGACCCCGGTTGACGCTGGGCTTGCAGGGCGTAGTTGTACTGGTTGCGATAAAAATCGTAGCCGCCCATCAGTGCCCGTATGGCCCCATCGTTTGGATCAATGGCGATCAAGGCGCCCTGAATTTCGGGCAGCTGAGTCAGCAGCCAAGTGGCTTGTTCCTGCTGCGTTGGGGGTTTTACGTTCACCCGAACGATGTCACCCACGGCTAGTATGTCATCCATCCGTTGAGGTCTAGGGCCCAGTTCGTCCACAGAAATGTAGGCCCTCGCCCACTTGCTGGCTTCCAAGGTGATGGATCCAATGTCGCCATCCTTGGTCACAAACTCCGCGCTATCCTCGGTAAGCTTTACAACCACAGCCGGTGTTTGTTGCTCGAACGTAGTAAAGCTCTCAAGTTCAGCTTTGATGCTTGCAACGACTTGGGTTTCTTTTGTTTCCGAGTTGTCGCTATCCGGCGGAGTTACCAAGTCTGATTGCTGGGGCGCATCCAAGGATGGACGTTCCAGCTGCTCACCAACCGTTCCGAAGGTCTGATCGAGGTCAGTGAGCAACGCTGGGGACACTCGACCTTCGGGTCCGCGGTAGCCGTGGTCTTGATCGTACTTAAGTAGCCCGTGTCGCAGCGCCTGCATTGCCGACCGCTGTTGCGCGCTATCTAAGGTCGTATAAATCTCGTAACCACCTGTATATAGATCCGGCACAAGCCCGGTGACTTGCTGTCTTGCCCACTCCGCAACATAAGGGCTGGGTAAGTCTAGCTCGCGGGCATAGACCTTGGCGGTAATGGGCGCGGCGAATGCCTCGTCGTACTGAGCTCTAGTAATCGACTGTTGAGACAGCATGCGACCCAGCACTTGGTTGCGGCGGCGTAGTGCCCACTCGGGTCCGTTGATGGGATTGCCGGCTTCCGGCCGCTGGGGGGTGCCAGCCAGCATGGCAAGCTGGGCTAAGGTTAACTGGTTCAGAGATTTACCGTAGTAAGTAACCGCCGCAGCTTCGGCTCCATAGGCACGTTTGCCGAAGGGAACGAGATTGACATACAGCTCAAGAATCTCGTCCTTGCTGAGCTTTTGCTCGATTTTCAATGACAGCAGCATTTCTTTGAACTTGCGTAAAAAGCTGCGTTCAAGGGTGAAGGAAACATTTCGGGCAAGCTGCATGGTGATGGTGCTCGCGCCACCTAGTCGCTCGTTTCCGATGCCTGCGAGACTGGCCGCTAGCTGCATGACGTCATTGGCTAGGGAAATGTAGTCAATACCATGGTGCTGATAGAAGCGTTTGTCTTCGGTATCTAAAATCGCGTTGATGAAATCTTGAGGAACATCCTCTAATGCGATTGGGATTAGCCGTCTTTCGCCAAATTCGCCAATCAGTTCCCCGTCCTTGGCATAAATGCGCAGAGGAGCTTCTAACGTGACATTGCGGAACGTTGAAGCTTCTGGAATCTGTGGATCGAGATAGATGTAGGTGGCAGATACCCCGATAACGACGGTACAGAGAGTCGCCAAAGCAAAAAGGCTGAGGACTCTTAAGACCGGATGCTTGCGCTTAGACCGCTTGGGGCTGTTCATATGGCTGGTTTCTGCTGCCAGAAGAGATCGGACGTTGCGGGGAAAGCATAGCAAAATGGATCTGGCAGAACACTGACCCAGTTGTCAGATCTGGCCGGATATCGAGAGGCAGAACGCTTACATTGAAATCAGAGCGGATGTCTCGTTAAGCGATGCTCCGCTCGCCATCCTCGGTTTCACATTAGACAGGCGTCGTGGTGGCTTGATGAGAGGATTGAACGCCGAGAAGACTGAAAAAGCTGATGACACAGACAGGATCGATGAGGCAAACAGGATCGATGAAACGGACAGAATCGGTGAAATAGAGAAAATCGATGAAATAGAAAGAACCGATGAAATAGAAAGAATCGATAAAACAGACCGCCCTGACCTGACGGGCATTCGTAGCCGCTCGGCTCTTCGCTTCTCAAACCCCTTGGTTCGAGCACGGGGGCTCTTTAGATTCTTTGGATTCGACGATCCGGCCTCTGTCAGCGGTGTGCTGGGGTTTTGTTTTCATGGTGATAGCGGGGCGGTTTGCTACCTAGCCCATCACCGAGGGAGGGGGGCGTATCGCCGGCCCTCGCTGGAGGGTTCTTGCTTTGTGCTCGTCAATAGTGAGATCTGGCAGATTGAAGAGCCTGATGGTCTGTCTGTGTACCAGCGGTGCCAGCGAGTATTTGACCTGCCCGTTGGCGGCCCGTTTCCCCAAGTTTGGGTGAGTACCAATCTGGCCTCGGGCGCAGAGGCTGCCGTCAGCGTGCCAGGGTCCTTACACCGCACACTGGTTTTTTCCGCAGCCCAAGAACTGGGGCAATTCGCGTCTCGTGCCGCCGCTGATTTGTTGGGTTCTGGTCGTGGTGAAAGCTGGTTGGAGCAGGCAAAAGCCGAAGAGCCCCCGGCTTTTGACTACACGTTGCTTCGCGTATCGCTAGAACCGGAGGCTGTCCAGCCGCCGGTTGCCCAGCGCGACCACCCGCCCGAAAAAACTTTTTCGAAGTCTGCTAGTGCCCAAGCTAGGCTTTGGTGGATGGCGGGTTACGCAGCTTCGAATCTGTTGACCCAGTTGCAGGGGCACGGTCTTACAGTTGCCGGCGTGACGCCAGATGGTGTGGCCTTGTACTGGGGTTTGGAGCGCCTGTGGCAGGAGTCTAATTCCGATTTAAGCGCTCTGGGCGGCCCCTGGGCGTTGGTGGAAGATAGTGATCAGCCTAGCCTATGGCTTTATTCCGGGCCTTGGTTTCAAAGCCGCCTACTGGTGGATTCGCTGGATGCTTTGCAAACTTTGGATTTAGAGGAACAGACCAAAATCGTTCTCTGGCTGACCACGAAAGACACCGTCGAGGCGTTAGCAGATTCGTTGGCTGAGACGTGGACCGTCTTTGACAATACGCTATCGCGCTGGTCGAGGGGTAGGCGCTACCCCGGTCCAACGTTAGAGATACCATCGATTATCGCCCTAGGAAGTGCATTGCAGGGCAGTCGACAGCCCTCAGGTGATTGGCAGAAGGAAGATGCACCTCCAAGGATAAACTTGCTGCCTTGGCGAGGGGCATGGCTGCAACGTCGCCAAGGTCAACTTTACTGCCAGTTTGTTGGCCTGGCCCTCGTGTTTTCCGCATGCGCTTATGCATGGTTCGAAGTGTTTCAGCGCAAAGCAGACTTCAGCCACCGGTTGTTGACCGACGCAAGGGCGGAGCATCAGAAAATTCTGGAGGCCCAGCAACAGGCCCAAGCCCAAGACCATGCTCGCGCCGCTCGTAAGGCAGCACTGGCGCAACTTGATGTTCATGGAAAGTACGGCCAGCGCCAATTGCTTACCGTTGAGGCCCTGTTGGCATTGATGCCAGAGTGCTTGGTGATTTGTCGAATTGCTCTCACCGAACGTTCGGCAACGATTTTTGGTTCTGCATCAAATGTGAACCGCCAGTGTTCTTTCTGCCTAAGCCGCCTATGGCGGTCGCCTTGGCCTGCTCGCGTCGCGTTTTTGTCGGTGCTCTGCAGTATGGGAACGACTCTTGCTGCAAGTCTTGATCACGAATCTAAAAAAACCTCGATCCTTGCTGCCTCCGATTCCTTGTCGGCTCCGGGCGCTGAGTTGCGCCTGAATTTACAGCTTCAGGATGCCCCCGTGCGAGATCTGATTCAGCTCCTAGCCCATCAAAAAGGTATCAGCGTTTTAGTCAGTGAGGAGGTGTCAGGCAGACTGTCCATGAACTTGGTGGATGTGGCCTGGTCTGATGCTTGGGCTACTACGCTGTCAGCTGCCGGGCTCGCTGAACGAGTTCGACAAGGCATCCGCTTCGTGGCTCCGGCTGAGGCACTTGCCGCCCAGGAAACCCAAGCGTTGAGCGATGCGCAAACCGTTGAGAAGCTTGTGCCGTTAAAAACCGTCGTGATTCGTGTCCGCTATGCTCGCGCCAATCTTCTGATTAAGCACTTAGCTGCAGATAAAGCCGGGCTGTCGGATCGCGGTAAGGTTTTTGTGGATGAGCGTCTTAACGCCTTGATTATTCGAGATGCGCCGAGTCGGCTGGAGGCATTGCGTCACTTGGTTGAATTGTTGGATGTGCCGCTTTCTCAAGTGGCGATCGAGGCACGAATAGTGACTGCCAGCGACAGCTTGAACCAACAGCTTGGTATAGCTTGGCAGACGGCGTTTAGCTCTGTAGCAACTACGGATGGTGCCACTGATGTTGGCAGCAATTCGATAAATACCTTGGTGGCCACTACGGCTTTGTCGACCGCTTCTCCGGCCTCGACTTTGGCGCTTGGGGTTCTTCGTCCTGGCATTGCCATAGATGCACAGCTGTCTTCCCTAGTTGAGCAGGGGCGAGCGCGGGTCTTGGCCAAGCCGAAAATCCTCACCATGGATCAGTCGTTGGCATCCATTCAGTCCGGCGTACAAATTCCCTATCAAGAAACCAGTCGCAGCGGGGCCACGTCCACATCGTTTAAAGATGCGGTGTTGTCTTTGCACGTCCGGCCTCAGGTCACCCCGGATTACAATATTCTGATGCAGCTAAAGGTGAAGCAGGACACGGTAGGCCAGATTTTCAATGGCGTGCCGTCAATTAACACGAACGAGATGCAAACAAATGTGCTGGTGGGGAACGGTCAGACATTGGTCTTGGGAGGTATTTTGCAGGAGGACGAAAACGACGCGCGGCGCAAAACGCCTATCTTGGGAGACCTGCCTTTTGTTGGTCGTTTGTTCCGGCGCAAGATCAAACGTAAGGACCAGCAGGAACTGTTGGTCTTTATCACGCCGACCCTAGTAGCAAACGAGCCGGTTGCAACCACCCTTGATTAAAAGAACTGACAGAATTGGGTCGTTGCATTTCTGCTTGGAAGGACGAGCCCTGCTGTCTGGGGTATCGCCCCGTTTTCGTGATGGTTCCCGTGGCAATTGGATGACAATTGGATGGAAA
>JAQWIX010000075.1 GCA_029248675.1 Pseudomonadales bacterium
GGAAGAGCCGGAATGGATGCGATTGAGCACCGTGTGTCCGGCACCGGTGGGCAGCATTATGATTCGAGATGTCAGGGCTTGGCATGGTGGAACGCCAAATCTTTCAGACGCTACTCGTTCAATTCCTAATTTAGAGTTTTATGCCCCATGGTTTCGTGAGCCGATAGTTCCCGGTATCAGCCATGAGGACTATAAAAAACTGTCCGAACACGCGCAAAAACTCGCCCGCTTTTGCGTCGCTGACTCCGGCGACGAATTGGTTGTCGGACCGACCTTGAGCGCTCCCTAACAAACCATACGAGATTCACTATGCAGTACCGTCAACTAGGTCGATCAGGCCTAAAAGTCAGCAGCCTGTGCTTGGGCACCATGAATTTCGGCTCAAGGACTACAGCAGAAGAGTCCTTCAACATCCTATCGGGCGCCATGGACGCTGGGATTAATTTCATCGACACCGCGGATCAATACGTAGGCTAATCCGGCGTAGGGACGACAGAAAACATCATTGGTCAATGGCTGACGCAAAATCCCTCCCGGCGTCATAGCGCCATCATCGCCACCAAGGTCCATGAACCGATGTCCGATGATGTAAACGATCGAGGGCTGTCTGCTCGTCATATCCAGCAAGCCTGCGAGGCAAGCTTGACGCGTCTGCAGGTGGAGCACATTGATCTTTATCAGATGCATCATATTGATCGAAGTACGCCCATCGACGAGATCTGGCAGGCTATGGACCGCCTCTATCAGCAGGGCAAGATCACCTACGTTGGATCGAGTAATTTTCCGGGCTGGGGGATCGCCCAAGCCAATGAACGTGCCATGAACCAACAGCGTTTAGGTCTAGTGGCAGAGCAGGGGCTTTACAATTTGCTGGAGCGTCGAGCTGAACTGGAAGTGATCCCTGCCTGCAAAGCCTATGGGCTTGGCTTGATCCCGTGGAGTCCTTTAGCTGGTGGGGTCCTTGCCGGAGATCATGGCGCTCAAGGACGCCGGCAGTCCTCGGCGGTACAACAGGCCCGCCAAGATCGTGCTGAGCAGCTTGGCGCGTATCAAGCGCTGTGTAACGACCTTGGTGAGTTGCCCAGTCATGTTGCGTTGGCATGGTTGCTTCATCAACCCAGTGTGTCAGCTACCATTATCGGTCCGGGCAGCGCTGATCAGCTGACAAATGTCCTGACAGTCCCTGACCTTGGCTTGTCTCAAGAAACCCTAGTCGCATTGGATCGTATTTTCCCGCCCTGCGGTGCGGCACCAGAGGCCTATGCTTGGTGAGGCTCCGGCAGTAACACTGGCCCTAGCTGGCGCATAGAAAGTCCGCCACTAAGGCGATGTAGTCTGTGAAATTCTCGCGCCGAATATTGTGCCCGGCATTGCTTACCTGTGCTGCCGTGAAGTGAGGGTTTAGCGTTTGTACAAAGTCGGCGATATCGGGTGTAACGATGCCATCCCGGGAAGGATCGGCATATATCAGCAAACTTGGACAGGCAACGCCCATGGCAAAGGACTGCCAATTGCCCATCTCCAACTTAGCCATGGCGTCAGCAGATACTTGGCGATTGCTGAGTCCCCAAGGGGCAAAGTCCTCTTCCGACCATGTGGGGTGTTGCTTGCGACCGTACTGGAGCATTTCTTTATCGCTAAACTGAGCCATCCTCTTGATTAGCTTGCGAAAGGCGGCATCACGGGTTGCAGCCGGTTGAGGGGGCGTTTTTGGGGTCGTGTCCGAGGGTGTCTGATTTTTGGTTGCGGAGCGCCACGGCGGATCCTCCAAAACAAGCCGTGAAACCAACTGGGGGTAGTCGGCGGCGAGGGCCATTACCACGTTCGCCCCAACGGAGTGTCCCAGAGCGTTAGTGGGGCCCAATTCTAGCTCCATCACCACAGCCACTAAGTCGTTGGCCAGGGATTGAATATCTGCAGGACCAGCCCCGGACCTGCCATGGTTTCGCGCATCCACCATGACCACGTCAAAATCTGCTGCAAGGGCTTCAGCGGTGCGAGACCAACACAGCCCATTGTCGGTAAAGCCATGGGATAACAACAATGCAGGTTGGTTCCTGTCACCTGCACGGTAGTAGTGGACATCTACGCCACCGGATCTAACGCTGCCTTCCTGCCAATTGTGCATGGAGATCCTTATTTTTGCCTTCATCTTTCAAGGTTGAAGGTAGATCGAGGGCATTTCTAGGGTGAGGCAGGGGAAAATGTTTGGGGTGAAGTAGCTAGGTCCCAAAAAGATGGAGGCGGCAGTGATTCAACCGCCGCCTCCATAGGTACCGTATCAGTCCTCGAAACCTAGGAAGGTAGCCGCTTCATCCACGCTTTTTCGCTCAGAGACTACGGCATTGGCGGGGAAGGAATCGTCTGGCCAGCCAAGCGCCACGGCTTTCATAATGACCTGATCTTCAGCGATCTTCGCATGCTCACGTACCACCGGGGACTGCATGATGCCCTGACTGTTGATTACCGCACCAAGGCCACGAGACCAAGCCGCATTTACCAGCGCTGTGGTTACCGCGCCACAGTCAAAGGGCGTGTCGTCGCTGTCGGCCAGCACAGCGTCATAGGTGATGATTACGCACACTGGGGCATCGAACTGGCGAAAACCGCGTAGCACCCAATCTTGGCGCTTTTCTTGATCCTCCCGGGCGATATCCATAGCCGCAAATAACTGTTTGGCAACGCCTACTTGACGATCGCGATGTTCACCGGCAAATGCTTGCCCGATGCGAAATTCCCGCGAGTGAGGTACGCCAGCGAGGTTGCGCTCGGTATTGCCTTGGCGAATCAGATTTAGCGTTTCGCCAGAAACAACCGTGAAATTCCAGGGCTGTGTATTCATGGAGGATGGCGAGCGCATGGCTAAGGCGAGAATCTCTTTGATCAGCGATTTTGGTACCGGATCAGGTTTATAGCCGCGAATGCTCCGACGCCCTAAAACAACTTCATCAAACTGCACTGTCTATCTCCCTCAAATGATAAAGCGGTAGTTTAGAGGAATACGCTAACTTCAGAAATGTGATTCGGTGATGAGTTACCTAGAAGTTTTGGAGGTTGTAAGCGCGATACAAAACCTGCATCGGATCGAGTGCCGCTGCGAGTGAGAGCCAAGGCAGCGATCTGATTTTGTGTTTAAACGCCAATTAGGAGAACGAGGCACGGTTATCTACACTGCCTACGAACATGGATGCCTCAGTGGTGTCCTCTCGAAGCGAGTAAATTGGATCAGAATATGAACCTTGATCAACGAACGGCCCTGATTGTCGGCGGGGGGCAAACGCCGGGTGCGACCATAGGTAATGGGCGCGCCACAGCCATCGCCTTCGCCAAGGCTGGCGCGAAAGTGGCGGTGGCAGATCGCAAGCTTGAATCTGCAGAAGAGACGGCGCAGCAAGTCATTGATAGCGGTGGGCAGGCCATAGCGCTGCAGCTCGACGTTCTTAGTGAGGAGGCCATTCAGCAGGCTGTGAGCACCACGTGTTCGACTTTCGGTGGCCTTGATATTCTTCACAACAACGTCGGTGTTGCTGCCGGAGCCGGTCACCGTGACGCACGAATCGAGCAAATAGAAGCGGAAGACTTCTCGTTTTTGGTGGATGTTAATTTGCGCGGAATGGTGCTCACAAGTAAGCACGCGCTTCCTATCATGCGGGAGGCGGGCCGAGGAGTGATCATCAATATTTCAAGTCTAGCTGCATTGAAGCCCTATCCTCTGGTTGGCTATAAGACGACCAAGGCCGGGGTCATAGCGTTCACGCAACAAATTGCGGCTAACTATGCACGGCATGGCATTCGCGCAAACGTCATTTTACCTGGGCTGATGGAAACTCCCATGGCCGTGGAAGGCCAGGTTGGTAAGAAGTCTCGAGATGAAATTGTTGCGGAGCGAGATGCTCAGGTGCCTCTTGGCAACAAGATGGGCTCCGCTTGGGACGTTGCAAATGCCGCGTTATTCCTTGCCTCGGATCTCGCCCAGTATATCACTGGCGCAGTTTTGCCCGTGGACGGTGGCTTGTCCGTATCGTGAACGGCTTGGTTCCATGCTTGCGGCATCCATACCGCCAAGCTTGCCTAACTAGCGCTGGCTTTCTTTTAGGCGCTCGACTGGTCATATTCAGTTCAAATGAAACAGGAGAGTCCTATGGCTGGCATAAGTCTTGAGAAAACCGGTGACGTTTTCGTTCTCACTATGGATGCGGGAGAAAACCGCTGGAATACCACCTTGGTTGATGAACTGACCGTAGCCTTAGATGAGGTTGAGGCCAGCACAGGTGCCGCAGCTTTAGTTACAACCGGTGCAAGCGAAAAGTTCTACTCCAATGGCCTAGATCTTGACTGGCGTCGGGCGCCGGATGAGCACCCTGAGGCTGGTGATCCAAGCGTGTTCTTTTTCATGGAGTTCATGAGCCGCATGATCACGTTGCCGGTACCCACCGTTGCAGCGGTAAACGGTCACGCCTTTGGCGCAGGATTTATGTTTGCCCTATGCCATGACTACAGAATCATGAGGCAGGATCGTGGTTACTTGTGTGCCAACGAAATCCAGCTTGGAATGATCATTCCGGCACCTGAGTTATCGCTGTTTCGCCATAAACTGCCTGCCCATGTGTTTTATGAGTCAGTGCAGTTAGCACGGCGCTGGGGTGGGGTACACGCGCTGGAGGCTGGCGTCGTAAATGAAGTCGCATCAGGCGAGATGCTGCTTGATCAAGCCGTTAAGAAAGGGCAGGAACTTGCGCCGCTGGCGATAAATCGTAAGCAGTTTGGCGTGCAGAAAGAGAACATATTCGGGGAAAACTCGATCTTGAACGACACAAATGGCGCAGCGTTCCATCTGCGAAATAAAACACTTTATGCGCACTAGGCATTCGCATCGGCGGCGGTTTTTGGCGCATCCGATACGGACAAATATGTGCCAGTCATAAACGGTCGGTCTGTTAGAGGAAGAAAGTGTAATGCCGTTGAGGGCAGATGAGACAATCACGCCCCAACGGTGCCTTCAGGCTTCTAAGGCCGAGGGCAACCTTAATCACCAATGAGTCTGAATAGCCCAGCGCAAGCTCTCTGGTTGCGAGGCTTTGGAATCGTCGCTAAAGCGACAGTTGGTTAGGACGAAAGAGTAGTGGGTTGGCGGAGAGACAGGGATTCGAACCCTGGAAGGCTGTTACACCTTGCTGGTTTTCAAGACCAGTGCATTCAACCGCTCTGCCATCTCTCCGACGCGCAGATTTTGACGAAGTCCTAGTCTAAGCACAAGGTAATGTTAGCTACTCGAGGTTTTTTCTGACGAAAGAGTCACCTTGCGGTTGCAGCCCCCCAGTACTCCTGACTAAATTGGCATCTCGGCCGACGGCAGTTGAGGTCGATAAAAGCTTCGTTGCTGCTGGGGAGGTAGAGCATGCGTTTGATTAAGGTGGTTTTGATACTTGGCCTGATTTATGTGGGCGTCGTTGTTACGTTCGAATCATTGCTGGGCTACTTTCAGCCCGCAGATGCCCAAACCATGGTGATAACCACCTTCGACGCAGACGGGGTTGGGTCAGATCGTGTGGTTGCGCGACTGGAGACTAACGGCGAGCTTTATGTGGCAGCGAATCATTGGCCCCGTGCTTGGTACCGAGCGGCGCTAGCCAACGACGGGGTGGAGATAACGTTTAATGGTGTAAAGGCGCCCTACACAGCAGTACTGTTGGAGGGCGCCGAGCATGACCGGATCAACGCAGATCATGCCTTACCATTAGGCTTTCGGGTTTTGACCGGCTTTCCCCCTCGCTACCTAATGCGCTTAGACCCGCAGTAGCAGAAGGGTTTCTCTCAGTTTACTAAGCCTTGCCGACTTGGCTTGGCCCCAACCTATGTGACCGACATTGTCGGTATGTGTGGTGCATTTCTTCTGGGGCCTACTTCTTCCTAATGGTTCCACCTTTTTCTAATGGTTCCACCATGGCATATCCGAGTAGGCGCGGAGGTCTAGTTCGTGAGTCCACACCGAACGATGCTGCTGGGCTATATGGTAATAGGTTTCGGCGATTTTAGCGGGCAGCATCAAGCCATCGTGCTCCATCCCCCGGGTTTCGCGCAGTTCCTGAAAGCGCTCTGGGCCCAGCATTTTTCCTAACGTATCTGGCGCATCAACGGCACCATCAACCAGTATGTGAGCCACGTGGATACCGCTTTTAGAAAACTGAGCATTTAAGCTCTGGCACAACATGCGGCGACCACCCATGGCAGCGGCATGACTGTGCTGACCTGCATTGCCTCGTACAGCTGCGGTAGCCGAGGTTACAAGAATCGTGCCCTTACCTCTGGATTCCATGGCAGGAACAACGGAATGCGCCGTCCGGAATAGACCGAAGGTTGCCAAGCGCCAGCCCATTTCGAAGGCCTTATAAGTGGTCGCCGCAAGTGGGCGATCACCAATCTGAGCCCCCAGATTAAAGACCACGGTATCGATGGGGCCAATGTCCGCCTCGACAGCAGCGACGCGCTCTTCGATGCTGTTGTCTTCAATGGCGTTCAACAAAAAACCTGACGCACTGCCTCCGTTGCCGTTGATGTCGTTGACCATGCGGTTTAAGCCGTCTTCGTCACTTCGACGGCACAAAACGGAGTGATACCCCACTTGGGCGAATTTCGCGGCTACGTTGCCGCCAATACCGGCTCCAGCTCCAATAACTAAACAAACTGGTTTCATGACTGATCCCTCCAAAACTGCTCTGCGCTTTGCTCGTGCGGTCTTGGCTTGAGCCAATACCATGTGAGGCAACAATCTAACCCATCGACGCTAAGACGTAAGTGTCTTTTTGCTCGAACGAAAGCCCTCGAGCCAGGCGTCAAGGCGCACCAACAGCGGCGGCAAAAACAGCAGGTCCAAGAACAAAGCCGTGACGATGATCGGTGTTATGAGCAGGGCGACGTCTTGGAATATGGCGGAGCTTGAGAAAATCAGCAAAAACGTACCCACCGCCAGTGACAGGGTAGTAATGGTAATTGCCGATCCTGCTTTGTCGATGGAATAGCGCACGGCTTCAATGGGTGTGGCGCCATCGCGTTTGGCGCTGATGTACTTACTTAAAATATGCACGGAGTCGTCTACCACCAAACCAATGCTGATGGAAAACAACATTAGGGTGTAAGGGCTTAGGTTGCCGACGAGCAATCCCCAAAAGCCAAAGACAATGGTAGCGGGAAACAGGTTTGGCAAAATGCTGATCAGACCGTATTTAAGACTCCTCAGGCCGACAATCATGGTCAAGGTGATCAAAAGGAAGCTAAGGGAAAAACCGCGCAGCAGCTCCGAGCTTATGGTTTGGCTGATACGGGCAAACAAGATCGTGTTGTCGCCACGGGTGATTGCAAAGTCCGAAGAAACGTTATCCTTGGACCAAGCATCAATCCTGTCAGCGAAGTCCAGTACCTGTTGATTGCTGAGATTGGATGTGGCGACCACCAGCCGCACGGCGGAATAATCGCTATTAAAAATAGGCTGCAAGCTGGGTTCAATTTCCTGAACCAGCTGATAGCCAACCAGATAGTCGATAACCGTTAGCTGATCGTCAGGGACAACGTGATAGGCGTCATCGTCATCGTTGTCTGCTTTGTTTCGCGCCTTCAAATAGTCGGTATAACTGGCAACAAAACTCGTTTCTGGCTGCTCTTCTAGCCAGCCGCTGAAGCGATTTACGTCACTTAAAAAGTCTGGGGCTGTGATGCCGTAGTAGCCGTCACTGCGGACAATGTAGACCAAGGCCTGATCATTGCCGATCTTCTCGCGTAGCGCATTGATGACTACCTGTGCATCGGAGTCCTCGTCAATGAAGGCAAAGCGATCCGAATCGAGGTTGTTCAGGGGTAGCAGACAAAGGGTCAGAGTGATGAGGCCGATACTACCCCAGAATACAGGGCGCTCCCGGTGCTCGGCTATTCGAGTCATGACGGCAATAAAACCGCCAATCCCTAAGGGCTTGGGTACTCGGTGCACGGGTAATAAAAGCACCATGGCGGGTACCAACATGACAGTAAAAACAAAGGCCCAACACACCCCAATGGCAATGATGTTGCCAAATCCGTAAATGGTGGGTGCGGAACTAAAGTTAAGACTTAAAAAGCCCATAGTGGTCGTGATGGTGGCCAAGGCAATGGGTCTGAAATTAATGTTCAGGCTTTCAATCATGGCGGATTCTTTGTCCAGTCCGCGCAGCAG
>JAQWIX010000101.1 GCA_029248675.1 Pseudomonadales bacterium
GGGTGGTCTGAGTCAACTAGGTGAGGGGTTTGCGGCGGATGCAGGCCTCTGGGGGAGCTCGAGTTTGCGGCTTTACGTGGCCGAAAGTCGCGTGAGTGCCGGTCCGCTTCAAACCTACGGGCTTTGGCAAAAAACTGCCCAAGGCAATGCACTGGAGTTGGTTACTGGCATTGACAGTTTGCGGTTTCGTTACGGGGCTTGGCGCGGTGGTGGTGGCGGGCACATAGGATACTTTGATCCGGGCCACCTGCCTTCGGATGCCCGGGTGGTGCTGTTGTCCATGGGTTTTTTCCTGTCATCAGTGCAGCAAGGGTCGGACGGCGGAATAACCTGGCGCCGGGCGGAGATTGCCGTGCCCTTAAACGCCTCAGCACCGCCATGATGAAAAGCGCTTCATCTGAGGGCAAAGCAGTCAAGGTGGCTTCATCCGCTGAAGATGGGATGGTGCTGCTCAGTGTTATCGGTTTGTTGCTGTTGTTGAGCCTGTTGACGGCTGATACTGCTACCCGGCTGTCGTGGAATATCCAAACGTCTCGGCATTGGATCCAAGCCACCCGTGATCGAGTCGCTGAACATCAGTGGATTGTTGAGCTGTACCGACTGGATCTGGGTTTGTTGGCTGAGGATCCAGCCAGGGTGGACTGCCACGCTCTAGCAGACGCCTGTGTTTTCTTTTCTCAAGAGCACTCTTCTGAGGACATCTGGCGTTTTGTGGTGGAGCCGTCGGGTGGCCAAGATGCTGATCTGTCGGCTGCTGGTAGAAATGGTCCCGCTGGCATCAGCGGCTTGCTGCGCCGGCGGGCCGACGAACCGACGAAGGTTGCCGCGGTCTGGATACAGGGGCAGCACTGAGCCCGAGCTAAGAAGGCCAAGCGAAGAGGAGCAAGCTAAGAGGAGCAAGCTAAGAGGGCCAAGCCAGTCAGCCTTCTCAGATAGGTCGCCTCTGATAGAACGCCCAGCTGGCTGGCTTAGGCGTTGGTAAGGGCCTGCAGTTGACCCTCAAGGGTCTCCAGAGTTCCTTGCAGTTCCCCAGCTCTGTTGCGTTCCTTGGCCACCACCGCTTCCGGGGCTTTGGCCACAAAGGACTCGTTCTCCAGCTTCTTCTCGATTTTTTCCAGCTCCTGCTGAGCTTTGCCGACTTCTTTGCCAATTCGGGCACGCTCGGCTTCCAGATCAATAAGGCCCGCCAAGGGCACCATGACCTTGAGTTCCCCAACCAAGCTAAGGGCATTTAATGGTGGCTCAGCATCGTCGCCGAGCCATTCAATAGAGGTGACATTGGCCAGTCGCGCCAGCATGTTCTCGGCTTGGGTCGCGTTGTCCCGATCCTTGGGTTCGCCGCCCTGTAGCAGTAGTGGGATTTCTTGGCTGGGTTTAATGTTGGCCTCACCGCGAATGGTGCGTATGCCGGTAATGACTGCCTTCAGCCATTCGGTTTGCGCTTCTGCCGCATCGTTTGTTGGCATGTCGGTGCTCTCTGGGAAGGCTTGCAGCATGATGCTGGCATCCTGACCGTCATGGATCAGACCCAAACGTTGCGTTACCTGCTGCCACAGGGTCTCAGTGATGAAGGGCATGACCGGATGGGCAGTGCGCAGCAAAACTTCCAGCACTTGCAGCATTGTGCGCTGAGCGGCCACACGAGTGGCGGGGTCAGCGTCTTTGTTCCATAGCAACGGTTTGCTCAGCTCCAAGTACCAATCGCAGTACTCGTGCCATATAAATTCATAAACCGTGTTGGCGTATATGTCGAAACGGTAGGTGTCCAGAGCGAAGCGGGCATCCTGAATCATGCGAGCGGACTTGCTGAGAATCCACTGATCCACAGCGCTGGGCGCACTGGCTAAGGATAAGTCCACATCCTCGGTGTTCATCAGCACGAATTTGGAGGCGTTCCACAGTTTGTTGCAGAAGTTCCGATAACCCTCGATGCGGTTGGTGTCAAAACGCACGTCCCGTCCTGTGGTCGCCAGGGCTGCGAAGGTGAAGCGCAGGGCGTCGGTGCCGTAGGCGGCGATGCCTTCAGGAAAATCCTTGCGGGTTTGCTTTTCAATGCGCTGAGCCATTTTGGGCTGGGTAAGGTTGCTGGTGCGTTTGGCCACCAAGGCGTCTAAATCGATGCCGTCGATAAAGTCCAGCGGGTCTAACCCATTGCCCTTGGTTTTGGACATCTTCTGACCTTCGGCGTCCTTGATCAGGCCGTGAATGTAAACGGTGTGAAAGGGAATCTTGCCGGTGAAATGCAGGGTCATCATGATCATTCGGGCTACCCAAAAGAAAATGATGTCGTGGCCGGTGATCAGCGTGTTGGTAGGCAGGTAGCGCTCCAGTTCCGGTGTTTCTTCCGGCCAGCCTAGGGTCGCGAAGGGCCACAACGCAGAAGAAAACCACGTTTCCAGCACATCGTCGTCGGCAGAAAGGGCTAGATCGTCAGCCAAACTGTATTTGGCCCGAGCCGTGGCTTCGTCTTCGGCTACGTAGACGTTGCCAGCGTCGTCGTAGAACGCTGGGATTCGGTGGCCCCACCATTGCTGGCGGCTGATACACCAGTCTTTAAGGTCCCGCATCCACGCGAAATAGGTGTTTTCGTATTGTTTAGGCACAAAAGTGATGTCGCCGTTTTCCACGGCGGCAATGGCCGGTTCCGCCAGGGGCCCGATTTTGACAAACCACTGATCGGTTAGCAGAGGTTCAATGATGGCGTTAGAGCGATCGCCCCGAGGCACCATGAGCTTGTGATCTTTGATTTCCTCCAACAGGCCAGCGGCGTCCAGATCCTTAACGATCTGCTTGCGGGCCGCCACTCGATCCAGACCCCGATAGGCCTCGGGTGCCTCACTGTTGATGGCGGCCTCAGGTGTAAAAATGTTGATCAAGGGCAGGTCGTGGCGAGCGCCCATTTCGTTGTCGTTGAAGTCGTGGGCCGGGGTAATCTTGACGCAGCCGGTACCAAACTCCCGGTCTACGTAGTCGTCGGCAATAACGGGAATGGTTCGACCGACTAAGGGCAGCGTAATGTTCTGACCCACCAAGTGGGCGTAGCGCTCATCTTCCGGGTTCACGGCAACTGCGGTGTCGCCCAGCATGGTCTCTGGTCGGGTTGTCGCCACGACGAGGTAGTCTTTGCCGTCTAGGGTTTTGGCGCCGTCGGCCAGAGGGTAACGGAAGTGCCACAGATGGCCCTGCTCTTCGTTGTTTTCCACTTCAAGGTCCGAGATAGCGGTGCCCAGGGCAGGGTCCCAGTTGACCAGACGCTTGCCGCGATAGATCAGGCCTTGATCGAATAACCGAATAAAGACCTGCTGGACTGCGTCAGCGTAGCCGTCGTCCATGGTGAAGCGTTCCCGAGACCAGTCGATGCTGGCGCCCATGCGGCGAATTTGCTGGGAAATGGTACCGCCGGATTCCTCTTTCCATGCCCACACACGGTCAATGAACTTGTCCCGGCCCAAACTGTGGCGGTTCAAGTTCTCGTCCGCTAGCTGGCGTTCCACCAGCATTTGGGTAGCGATTCCGGCGTGATCGGTGCCCATTTGCCAAAGGGCACTTTGGCCTTGCATGCGTTGATAGCGGATCAGGGTGTCCATGAGCGTCTGGTTAAAGGCATGTCCCATGTGCAGGGTGCCAGTGACATTGGGCGGCGGTATGAGGATGCAGTAACCGTCACCGCTGTCGCTGGCTTTAAAGAGATCCGCCTTGTCCCAGTGCTCGTAGAGGCTTTGTTCAATGGCCTGAGGATTAAAGTTGTTGTCCATAGTGACTCGAATAATGCTTGGTAGTAGTGCTTTGTAATGAAGCTGGGAGCGCCGCCAGCCGGATTTGGTCTAGCTCATTGATCCCAATCGGTTAGCGGGTGGTGATGCAGCGGGTAACCCCGCTGACGATAAAATTTATAGTGTTCCCGGCGCAGGGACTTGCTTTCATCCACAATGATTTCAGCTACGCGGTCAAAGCGACCAAAGTAGTTGGGGATGTCATTGCCCAGATTAATCAGCAGTCCGGTGTCGTGCTTTGGTGCCTGCCAACCAATATGCACAGGGCTGCTGACGGCCTTGTCGCCCTGTTCTTGAATGATCTCGTGGGGCACCAGACG
>JAQWIX010000105.1 GCA_029248675.1 Pseudomonadales bacterium
TGGGCATAAAGCCATGGTCCTTGCCACACAGTTCTGTGCACTGCCCGCGATATATACCGGGCTCTTCTACTACCGTCCACAACTCATTCAACATGCCGGGCACCGCGTCTCGCTTGATGCCAAAATCGGGTACCCACCAAGCGTGGATAACATCCTCAGCGGTGATTAGAAAACGGACTTTACGGTTGGTGGGGATTCGCAGGTATTCATCCACTTCCAACAAGTAGTTGTCGGCTTTAACCGATTGGTTGTAAATCTCGTCTCGGGGTGTCGACATGACAGAGAAAAACGATAGCGTGTTGTTGTAGTCATCGTCTAAATACTTGTACTGCCACTTCCATTGGTAACCGCGGACTTCGATGGACATATCCTCACCGCCGGTGTCATACATCGCCACCAGAACCTGTGTGGCTGGTATGGCCATGACGATCAAAATTAATGTTGGGACGATCGTCCAAGCCAGCTCTAGCTTGGTGCTTTCGTGGAATGTGGCCGGCTCGACGCCCTTGGACTTACGATGAGCAAACACTGACCAAAACAGCACGCCGAACACCACCACGCCAATAGCGACACAGATCAAAAAGATTGTCATATGTAGGTCATACACCTGCCGACTGATGTCCGTTACTCCAACGCGCAGATTCAACTCGTCTGCTGCAGCCAAACCACTTAGCAGCATCATTGAAAGTCCGACGATTCCTCGCAAAAGCTGATGTTTCATTTTGCTCTTTCTCTCTACTTAGTCCGTGGCACCCATGGGCCCTGTAAAATTCTCTTATGCTTACCTGATGATACTTCCCTGATCGCCAAGCAAGCTTGTTTCCCGCTGATCACCTTTCAAAGGTGCGCGTTTTGTAGCGACATCGGGAAATCACTCTGTTCTGTTGCTTCTGGCCAGCGCGACCTTTCTATTCGCTTAAGCCTCAGCTTTCGTGCGTTTCGCCTAGACCACCTCGGTCAGATCATTCATCGGTGATACTTACGGCTCGCGCTTCTGGACCAACACCCAACGCCACCACTTTAGGCTGCGCCGTTCTTTCTAAATTAGGTCTTTAATCCTGATTTTTCGGTGGCATCTCTTTCGACGCTTCTCGCACCCTCACTATTGGTCCCTTCTCCTCCCAAAAGTGGTGCATTTTCAACATCTCAAGGTCGACGCTTTAATGGCCCTCCACCCAAATTGACTCGGGTGGGAACGCGGCGATTATAGCAGCCAAGACCCTCGGGGCAACTTGTTCGAACCAATAAACTTGGACAATTCCAATTATTTGCGATGCTTTTCTCGTTGGGCTAAGAAGGTTTCAAAGCACCCGGATCAATAATTTTCACGGGGGTTGCCCGTGTCGTAGTTTCTCGGCTTCGCTCGTACCTCGCTCGGGGCAAGGGAGCGCTCACCGATGTTTGTCCGGGTTCCAGCGCTTCGACAAATCCACAAGCTACGCACCGACGCTGAATATCTTCGGTGGTAAGTTCATCAAGGTCCGCCGATGGGTTGTCTGATGGGACGGGCTCGATGACCGTACGATCTACCTCCCGGCAACTGGGACACACTGCCCCGGAAATAAAACGCTTAGCCTTGCTCACACCGGCCTCCTTTTACTGTAATTCGCCGCTATAACTGGCGCCGCGCCTTAAACCAGTTTCTTGCGCAGCAATTCGTACACTGGATCTGTATCCGGTCTGCAACCTAACCATATTTCGAAACTTTCGGCGGCCTGTTCCACCAGCATACCCAACCCGTCAAGGCTCACAGTCGCACCGTTAGCAGCAGCCCAGCTGGCAAAGCGAGCCTGATTGCCGTAGCTAAGATCGTAGCAAACCCGCCCCGTCGCAACCCCGGGCGGCAATTGGATTTCACTATGCTCAAGGCCCAGGGACGTACTGTTGACCACCACATCTACATCGGGAATGCCTTGGCTCAGCGCTTCTAACGCCACAGCCCTCAGTGCACTGCCTTCGATGTGCTGAAACTGCTGCACAATGTCTTGAGCGCGTTCCAAGGTTCGATTACCGATCCAGATCGTCTCAATACCCGCATTCAACAACGGTTGAATGATGCCGCGACAGGCGCCGCCGGCCCCTAGAACCAAGACCGACGCGCCCTGCAACGCGATGTTATGCCGAACCTGCAGGTCCCGCACCATGCCTATGCCATCGGTGTTATAGCCAATAATGCGACCAGCCTTTTGGGCAAGGGTGTTAACCGCGCCCGCCATCAAGGCCATGGGATCCAGCTCGCCAGCAAATTTGCACGCCTCTTGTTTGAATGGCACCGTCACGTTCAAGCCCTGCAGGCCATGGTCAAAAACCGATTGGGCTTCGTGGTTGAACCGGTCTTCAGCAAATAGATAGCGTTCATAAACTATTTCGATGCCCAAAGATTTTGCAAAGGCAGTATGAATGTCCGGCGACAGGGAGTGAGCTATCGGATTACCGGCAACGCCGAAGCGCTTAGGCCCGTCCACTATCGGCCTCCTGCTCGAACAATAGAGCCATCCAGCTGATAGATAGCACTGGGCCCGCTGTAGCCGCTGATCTCTCCAGGCACCGTGTAATCCACTAAGTTGTCAAATGTCGCTAACGCTTGGCGATAGTCCATCACCGGTGGTTCGCCGGCCCGATTTAACGACGTAGAAACTAGGCATCCACCAAAGGTGCAAGCAATTTGTCTCGCTTGAGCGTGATCGGGCACGCGACAGGCAATGGTTGTGTGCTTGCCGCGAATGGTTTGAGGGTACTCGTCCCCAGGCAACAACCACGTCACATGTCCTGGCCAAGAAGCTAAAACACGGGTTCGAACCTCAGGTTCAACGACGGACAACGCGCCCGCAAAAACCTGGGCAGATCCGGCGATGAGCAGCAGCCCTTTGTCCGCGTCCCGGCCCTTTAAAGCGATGATACGCTGCACTGCATATTCGTTATTGGGATCACAGGCCAAACCCCAAACACCCTCTGTCGCATGAGCAATGACGCCACCGGCCGTTAAGCAGGCAGCGGCATTTTCAGTCGGTGTCACGACTTCAGCGATTCCTGGACGGATTCGTTTTGGGCCTCAACCTTGATCCGGTTGTCACTGCGGTCTTTCACCACAACCTGATGCAAGGCGTCGTCAGCCACCGCGAGAATTTGCGCGGCGAGGTACCCCGCGTTTTTCGCACCGGCCTTACCCACGGCGACTGTGGCTACGGGAATGCCGCCGGGCATTTGCACTGTAGACAACAACGCATCAAAACCCTGAAGTGGGCCGCTGTCGATTGGCACACCAATCACCGGGCGTTGAGTATGCGCCGCTACTGCTCCAGCTAGGTGTGCTGCCATACCTGCGGCGCAAATAAACACGCGGCACCCCCGCTCTTCGGCATCTTGCACATAGGCCTGAGTTCCTGCCGGCGTCCTATGAGCACTCGTTACCTTTACTTCAAACTTGATACCCAACGTCTCAAGCATCGACGTCGTTGATTGCATGACCGGCCAATCCGATTCAGAACCCATTAATACGGCAACCCAGCTCATGTTGATCTCCATCGGTTTTAAAGGACGCGAATATACCCGTCGGGTCCTTGTCGGACAAACCCTGCCAACTGCAATTCAATTAGACCCTGGCTAACTTGTTGAGCTGAGGCGCTTGCCATTGTGCGTATTTCGTCAAATTGCAGAGCCTCTGTCGCTAGCAGCCCTAAGACATTGATGGCCAAATCAGACAGCGCGGCGGCTTCTGCAGGACGGGCGTTTTGACCCACCGGTTTCTCTACGAGTTTTGCTTCTGCCCGGTTCCGAGCCGGAACCGCCGCGGTAAGTGGCAAGGTTTCACAAGGTTGCCCAAGTTCTTCAAAAACATCCCGAGCACAGGTAACCAACGCCGCGCCCTGTCGAATCATCCGATGACAGCCCCGAGAAACCGGACTGGTTGGCGATCCGGGCACAGCACAGACATCCCGGCCTTGCTCCAAGGCCAATCGAGCCGTGATCAAAGATCCGCTTTCCTCCCCTGCCTCTACTAGGACTGTTATTGATGACAGGCCACTAATCAGTCGGCTGCGCTCGGGGAATTGAAACGGTCTTGGCTGGGTATCGGCAGGGTACTCTGACACGATCAATCCACCCGCCGCCAAAATTGTCTTCGCCAGGCCAATGTGGTGCTTCGGATACAGGCAGCCAAGTCCAGAACCCAAAATGGCGATTGTTCGGGCACAAGGCGGAGAAGTTTCTACGAATCCAACATTGAGACCCAGGCCCAGTTCCTGTGGCCCACGAGGCGATTCGTGGCCGGCTACCGACAGCGCGCCACGATGGGCCGCCGCATCGACACCTATGGCCAACCCACTTACAATACAACAGCCCAATTCGGCCAATTCTGCGCCCATGGAATGAGCAATAGTCTTCCCTAGCGTGGAGCACCGGCGTGCGCCTACGACGGATACGCAATTCAGACGGGGCGTATCAAGGTTGCCAAGACAAAAAAGCACAAGAGGCGGATCGGGAATATGCTTTAACGCCGGCGGGAATTCTTCGTCAAAGATTCCCACCGCTACATGAAAGAACATAGCCAGTGACTTGGGCAGTTCCTGACTGTCCACAAATCGCTGGTTAGGCGTTTTGCGCCGCCAACTATCCGGTGGGTGGGCCTTTGTGGCCAACGCCTCCAGTGGGGAGGGCTGCTCCGCCAACCAAGCAAACAATGACTGGCGGGGCCAGTCAGCCAGCAAACGACACAGCCTTTGGGTTGGGCCACTGATTTGCATCTAATTTACTCATCTAAACACCTGGGATCTGTTTACCCCTTAGCCCCGGCAAACTCATGAGCCTCTGATATGAATGGCTGTAAGTGTTTTGCGATCGAGAGGGTATACTCCCCGGCGTTTCACCTCATCACCTTAACTACCTAGCACGGGCCCTATGACTCGATTGAGAATTTTGCACCATCCGGATCCTCGGCTGAGGACCAAGGCAACGCCGGTAGAATCCTTCGATGTTCCCCTTGGTGTTTTTGCCAAAAACTTGTTGGAAACCATGTACGCCGCACCGGGTATAGGCCTTGCGGCAACCCAAGTGAACGTTCATAAACGCGTCATCGTCGTAGACGTGAGCGAAGAGAAGAATCAGCCTCATACGTTAATCAACCCGACACTGAAAACCTACGGCAACCGGATCAAGGGTGAAGAAGGCTGCTTATCAGTCCCCGAGATTTACGATGTCGTAGAACGTTTCGAGCACGTAGACGTGACCGCACAGGACATCCAAGGCAATACAATTGAGTTCACCGCACAGGGTATGCTCGCGATTTGCATTCAGCATGAGTGCGACCACCTAGATGGCAAACTCTTCGTTGACTATCTATCAAGCCTGAAACGCGGACGCATCACCAAAAAACTACGCGCCCTATCGAACTCACGAGAGCGCTGACGTGAAAACCCTCACCGTTGCGTTTGCCGGCAGTCCAGAATTTGCCGCCATTATTCTTGGGCGCATTCAAAACTCTACATTCCCCTGTGAGTTAGTACTCACTCAGCCAGACCGGCCAAAGGGCCGGGGCCGCAAGCTCACCCCCAACCCAGTCAAAACACTTGCAACAGCTTACGGCTTACCTGTTTTGCAGCCGACAACCTTGAAGGATCCCGAGGCGCTCAACGCCTTACATGCCCTTAAGCCCGATGTGCTAGTGGTTGCCGCCTATGGCTTGCTCTTGCCTCAATCGGTACTGTCGATACCCACCTATGGCTGCATTAATGTACATGCATCGTTGCTGCCTCGGTGGCGCGGCGCAGCGCCTATAGAACGTGCGGTCATGGCCGGCGATCTAGAGACCGGTGTCGCCATAATGCAAATGGAAAAAGGCCTTGATACTGGCCCGGTTTACGCTAGCCAAACCCTTAGCATTGCCGACAGCAGCAGTGTGTTGGCATTGGAACGCAGTCTGGCAGAGATGGGAGCGGAGCTGCTAATTCAGGTACTTGGCCGCTTACCGGAGCAACCAACCCCTCAAGCAGACCAAGGTGTTTGTTATGCACACAAGCTGACCGCAGAGGACCGTGCTATTGACTGGAAGAACGATGCCGAACAAATCACACGGCAGATATGGGCGCTTTCTCATCGCATGCCGGCTGTCACGGGATTCAACGACGCGCAAATTCAGATAACCAAGGCCAGCAAACTGCCAGTCGCCGACAATGAAACCCCCACGACTCCCGGAGAACAACTGGATCTAGGCAAGAAGAGAATCGTCGTTGCCTGTGGTGTCGGCGCCGTGGAAGTGCATCAACTGCAAATAAACCGAGGTAAGGGGACGCCCATGGACGCCGCGGCTGCTCGCAATGGCTATGCCGACGTCTTTACGCCGGGCCAGGTTTTTTCAGCCAAGAGTCCGACTTAATTGTGTCAACCAAAACACCAATACAAACCGCGCATGAGGCGCCAACAACACCCCCCAACCACAACACTCGCTTATCCGTAGCGCGGGCCCTAACCCAGGTGATAAAGCACCGCAGAACCATCGAATGGGTACGCGTGCAGCGGCCGCAATGGCTGGAATCACCGGTACACCGGGAGTTGCTCTACGGCACGTTGCGCCACTACTTATCGTTGAACCAAACCATTGACCAGCTGCTTAAAAAGCCGCTAAAGACCAAAGACATAGACCTCCAGCACATTATGTTAGTTGGCGCTTACCAACTGATTTATACTGCTATGGCTGACTATGCGGCGATAAACGAGTGTGTTTCAGCCTGCAAAGCCCTGGGCAAGCCGTGGGCCAAGGGTCTAGTCAACGGTGTATTACGCACCTTGCAGCGACAACACCAAGAGCGCCCCCTCAATACCTCAGGGGACGACTTAGCTCTGGCCGACCATCCGACATGGATGGCCAACAAGCTATCCGAACAATACGGTTCAACCGGCCCCCAACTGCTGTTGGCGAACAATCAGCGCGGACCCATGACCCTGCGCATTAACACCAGTGCCATTGACGTCAGCACGTACAAGTATCGTCTTACCGAAGCCGGCATTGGCTTCGATCAGGGTCCTTGGCCTGAGACCATCGTTCTACATACCCCCCAAGCCGCCGCTGAGCTCCCTGGATGGCAGCACGGCCACTGTGCGGTGCAGGATATGGCCGCTCAGTACGCGGCTCATCTGGTGGTGGATAATTTACCGACCAGTCATGATCCAACGGTACCCATACGGATTTTGGACGCCTGCGCTGCGCCAGGAGGCAAGTTGTTTCACTTACATGAAACCCTTGGCGAGCTTGGGATCAGCTGCGAAATTCACGCTTTAGACAGCAGCAAGCGGCGGCTCGCCGACTTGGCCAACATTGCCCAGCGACTTG
The DNA here is from genome assembly GCA_029248675.1 of Pseudomonadales bacterium. Lineage (GTDB taxonomy): Bacteria > Pseudomonadota > Gammaproteobacteria > Pseudomonadales > Azotimanducaceae > UBA4421. The sequence goes on from JAQWIX010000105.1 coordinate 7,325, forward strand.
GGCATGCAACACGCACACCTTCGCAACCAGATGATACCAAAGCCATCGTCTTACACTGGGGCGATGGCGCTGCGTTGGACTTGGCTTTTAACCGCCCATTCGATGTCATATTGATTGACGCACCTTGCTCAGGTAGCGGCACCATCCGCCGGAACCCGGACATTCGCTTGCTGCTCGAAGAAACCGCATTGCTGGAACAACAAGATTTGCAGCTGCGGCTGCTACAGAACCTATGGCAACACACCAAGCCAGGGGGTAGTCTTCTGTACTCCACATGCTCCGTTTTTGCAGAGGAAAACGATCAAGTGATCTCCCACTGGCTAGAACAAACCGCCGACGCTTCTGTTCAGCCCTTAAATATAGCCCACGGCCAACAAACGGACTTCGGGTGGCAATTGCTACCCACCGAATCTTGGACCGATGGCTTTTACTACTGCGCTCTGAATAAGGCCTCAACTAAGTGAAAATCCTCATCTTAGGCGCTGGACAAGTAGGCGGCACCTTGGCTGAGAGTCTTGCTCAAGAGGCTTTCGACATTACCTTGGTGGATATCGACGGCGAGCGTTTGCAGGATCTAGGCATGCGCCTGGACATACAAACCATCGAAGGCTCTGCTTCTCACCCCAATGTTCTGCGCAAAGCTGGTGCTGATGACGCCGACATGCTTATCGCCGTGACATCCAGCGACGAAATCAACATGGTTGCTTGCCAAGTCTGTTATTCGCTGTTTCGAACGCCAATGAAAATTGCCCGAATCCGCTCCTCGGCCTATATGGAGAAGGAGGGGTTTTTCCACAAAAATCATATGCCCATCGACCGCCTGATCAACCCCGAAGCGGTGGTGACCTCACAAATTCATGAACTGCTCAGCCACCCGGGCGCTCTTGATGTGGCCGACTTCGCCGATGGCCGGGCACAGCTGGTGGCTATGAAAGCCCTGCATAATGGGCCATTAGTTGGGCATGCACTGAGCTTTTTAAGAGAAGACATGCCCAGCGTCGATACTCGAGTCGCCGCTATCTTCCGTCGCGGCCAATCCATTCTGCCGGAGGGTAGTACCGTTATCGAAGCCGATGACGAGGTGTTTTTTATCGCGGCCAGAGAGCACATCAGCCGTGTCATGGGGGAGCTGCGTAAAGCAGAGGAAGCCTATCGTCGTATCACAATTGTCGGTGGCGGCAACATTGGCGCTCGTTTAGCCTCAGAAATCGAGAAAAAATACGCGGTTAAATTAATCGAACTCAACCAGCAGCGGGCCAAAGTTTTGGCAGACCGGCTGGACAACACCGTAGTCATACAAGGCAATGCCACCGATAGAGAACTGCTGCTGGAAGAAAACATCGAGCAGTGCGACGCCTTTTGCGCCCTGACCAATGACGACGAGGTTAACATTATGTCCTCGCTTATGGCCAAGCGGTTGGGCGTTCGGCAGGTCATCACGCTGATAACCAAACCCGCCTATGTGGATCTTGTTCAAGGCGGAGAGATTGATGTCGCTATCTCGCCTCAACAAGCCACCACCAGCTCGGTGCTATCCCATGTTCGCAAAGCCGATGTTGCCCGAGTGCACAGCTTACGCCGGGGCGCTGCCGAAGCCATGGAAGCCATCGCTCACGGGGATGCAAGCAGCTCCAATGTTGTCGGTCGCAAAATACAAGAACTGAAGCTGCCAAACGGCGTGACCATTGGCGCCGTAGTTCGCGGTGAAGAGGTATTGATCGCCCACGATGACGTGATTATTGCAACTGATGATCATGTTATTTTGTTTATGGTCGACAAAAGCAAGGTGGCGGCGGTGGAGAGGTTATTTCAAGTCAGCTTGAACTTCGTCTGATTAGTCCAAGATGCACTTTTCCGTCATATTTCGTGTAACTGGGACGCTACTGACGTTCTTTAGTGCCACCTTTATCCCTCCCATGCTCGTTGCCCTATACTTTCAAGAGCAAACCCTACATACCTTTTCCATCGCCCTGATTTTAACCCTGAGTGTTGGCCTAGCTATGTGGCTGCCCCTGCGTGGTGACCGAGAACTTCGGGGCGGAGACGGCTTTCTGATCACAGCGCTGTTTTACCTTGGCTTAGGCCTGTTTGGTGCGATTCCTTTTTTGTTGGCCCCAAACTTAGACCTGCTTTTTGTCGACGCAGTCTTCGAATCCATGTCCGGTCTTACCACCACCGGGGCCACGGTGCTCGTCAATTTGGATGACATGCCTAAGTCGCTACTATTCTATCGACAACAGCTGCAGTGGTTTGGTGGCATGGGAATCATCGTTTTGGCCGTCGCCATCTTTCCGATGTTGGGTATCGGAGGCATGCAGCTGTATCGCACCGAGTCACCAGGACCCGTCAAAGACAACAAACTCACCCCAAGGATTACAGAAACTGCCAAAGCGCTTTGGTACATCTATGTCTTTCTCACCGTTTCTTGCGCCATTGCCTATTGGTTGGCAGGAATGTCGGTTTTTGATGCCATTAGTCACAGCTTCGCAACCGTCGCTATTGGCGGATTTTCCACCCATGACGCCAGCATCGGCTTCTTCGACAGCGCGCTGATCGAAGCCGTCGCCTGTGTATTTATGGTTTTATCCGGTATCAACTTCGGCCTGCACTTTCTGGTCTGGCGCCGCAAAAATCCGTTTTTGTACTTTGCAGACTACGAGGTAAGAACCTATTTCTTAGTGCTGCTGTTTGTCGCGGTTGCCGTAGTCAGCATTTTAGCTAGTGCCGCACCCAACAATGACTTTCCTTTGCGGGAAGGTATTTTCCAAACCATCTCTTACGCCACCACCACCGGCTTTGTCACAGAAAACGTCACCCAATGGCCAGCCTCCGCCGGCACACTGCTGCTGCTCGCAGCTTTCGCCGGAGGGTGTGCGGGGTCCACCGCCGGCGGCATTAAATTAGTGCGCGTGCTGATGATTTACCTACAGGGCATGCGGGAAGTGCGTCGGCTTATTCACCCAAATGGTGTTTTTCCCATCAAGCTCGGAAAAACACCGGTGTCTGATCGCCTAATTGAATCCGTTTGGAGCTTTTTTAGCGTATATGCGCTGCTGTTCTTCTTTTCTGTTGTTGTGATCATGTTCATCAGTGAGATCGATTTCCTTACGGCTTTTTCCGCCGTGGGAGCCACGCTCAACAATCTTGGACCCGGGTTGGGCGGCGTATCCGAGAACTACGCCAGCCTTGATACTGGCGTAAAATGGGCGCTGATGTTCAACATGATGTTGGGACGACTGGAAATATTCACGCTCTTAGTGCTCCTTACCCCAGCCTACTGGCGTCGATAAATCGCGTCTATCTCGTCGTTAAAGCCTTTGAATCGTTTGTAAGTCCACTGATATTGAGTTAGATCACGCTGGGCGATGGCCTCAATGCCAGCGTTCAACGCCGTGGCGTGAACAATATCAACGCTGCTATATATGCCCTGATCAGGTTCTTCAAAACACAGCCGATAGCGCAGCCGGCCCGGCTTGGAGTCTCTCCAAGCAGCAGCCATAAGCACCGTGGGGGAACCGACCTTGATCAACCTTTGAGCCAGCAACATCGTTTGGGCTTTGCGGCCAAAAAACGGAGCGTCAATACGGCTAGCAGAGCCGTCGGGCACCTGATCTGGCAGCACCACCACCAAATCTCCGGACCTCAAATCCCGTATCAAGCCACGCAAACCGGAAGCGGTCGTTGGGTACATCTTGCCGCCCTGACGCTGCCTTGTCGCCACGATACTATCTTCTAAAGCCCCTACCTTCGGTGGGGCGTACAGCGCAGAGGTGGGGTAGGTTCTGCCTAAATACGCGCTTAAAAACTCCCAGCAACCAAAATGCGGCATCAGCAAAATAACACCGCCACCGGCTTGCCACGCGCTTTTCAGCTTGTCTTCCCCCTCTACACTAACCAGCTTATCTAACAGTTTTTGTATTGGGCGATGTTGGAGATAGGCCAACTCGAAGAGCAGCAAGGTAGAGCTGGTT
>JAQWIX010000125.1 GCA_029248675.1 Pseudomonadales bacterium
TCAAGGTCTGTAATACCAAGAGCATAGGCCACAAGAGAGCCCCCGCCAGAACCACGGCCTGGCCCCACCGGTATGTCGTTGGCCTTAGCCCAAGCGATAAACTCCATCACGATCAAAAAATAGCCGGCAAAGCCCATCTGGTTGATGACGTTCAGCTCGAAATCCAGCCTATCTTGATAGCTCTCTGGGCTATCAAAACTGCCACCAAAAGCGTGCACTCGGTTCAGGCTCAGGCGCTGCTCAAGCCCCTGCATGGATACTTCTTTGAGATAGTCCTCGGGGGTCTTTTGATCCGGAATCGGATAATCCGGTAGGTAGTAAGTACCCAAGGACACCTGCACATTGCAGCGCTTGGCAATTTCCACACTGTTGGCGATGGCCTGGGGAATGTCGGCGAATAACGCCGCCATTTCCTCAGCGCTACGCAAATACTGCTGTGCGCTGTGGGTGCGGGGACGACGGGAATCGTCCAAAGCACGACCCTCGAAGATACAGACCCTCGTTTCGTGGGCCTCAAAATCCTCGGCATCCAAAAAACACACGTCGTTGGTAGCAACCACACCAATATCGAGCTGCTGGGCGGCACCAATAGCCCAAGCGATAAATAGCTCTTCACCACTGCGCCCGGTACGAGTCAGCTCCAAGAAATAACGATAGCCAAAAACATCCAACCAGCGGAGCGCGGTGGCTCGCGCGGCCTCGGTATCGGCGTTGATCACATCCTGCCATAAATGACCGCCCACCCCGCCAGAGAGCACCATGAGGCCATTCGATCGTTCAAACAGCTGTTGCTCAGAGACCTCGCCTCGCCGGGAGGATTCGGTGTAGCTGTTTGAGATTAGGGCCAGTAAGTTTTTGTAACCTTGAACGTCTTTGGCTAGGGCCACGATACGCGCCGCGGCCCCAGAATCTTGCGGGGTAATCCATAGCTCGGCCCCAAGTATCGGTTTGACCCCCTTGGACAGGCTGTTCTCGTAGAACTTCACGAGGGCGAAAAGATTGTTGCGGTCCGTCAAGGCAAGGGCTGGAATCTGGCGCTTCACCGCCTCGGCAACCGTACTCTTTACCTTCAACAGCCCTTCCGCGAGGGAGAACTCGCTGTGAGCATGAAGGTGAACAAAGTGAGCAGGCTCATTAACCGGCGACACGCTCTGCCTTGTTTGTTGGTCCTCTAGGTTTTCAACGGGCACCGCTTCACTCATGGATCGTCTCGAGATACGGTATTGGCCAAGGCCGCCTGCACTGGGGCATAGCTGCGTCGGTGTGCCGGGCAAGGTCCCATGGTACGCAGGGCCCGCCGATGTTGTGCTGTCGGGTACCCCTTATGGGATTCAAAGCCGTAGCCCGGATAATCCAGAGCTAAGGCGATTAATTCTTCGTCCCGTGTGACCTTGGCAACAATGGAGGCAGCCGAAATCGAATCAACGGTCTTATCGCCCTGCACAATGGCCTCGGCTGAATAATCCATTTCCGGTAGTTTGTTGCCATCGACCAAGACATGGTCAGGTTCTAGGCTGAGTCCCGCCAAGGCCCGCCGCATGGCCAGATGGCTGGCCTTCAGTACATTCAACTCGTCGATTTCTTCCACGCTGGCCCGACCGATGCTCACGCTCAGAGCGCATTGCTGAATTTCTTCCGCCAAGGCTTGGCGGCGTTTTTCACTGATGGATTTGGAGTCCGCAAGGCCCTGGATGGGCTGGGCCGGATCTAAAATTACCGCACAGGCAAGCACGGGGCCCGCCAAGGGGCCGATACCAACTTCGTCTACCCCGGCTATATACCGTGTGGACTTGCTTTTTGTGGGAATTTCGGCGGAATTTTCCATTAACGACCCGTTCTGTCACTCGCTGCTTCGGCACCGCCACATTACCCTGACCCATGAGCAGAAAAAACCTCGTAGGCGCAGAAATCTCTGACGGCTCTGAACCTTTGTCTGCCTCGGCCGGTCCTAGCCCAGTCGATTGCGCTCTGAGAGTAAGTCCAATACACCGATGGCGGCACTGACATTAGCGCCATGACCAGACTGCCCGCCACTAAGTACTGCGTGAATTTGAGCGTAAGGACTGGGCCCTGCCGAGTCCTCGGAATGCAAGGCCAACTGCGCCAGCAACCCTTGGCACATGGCTTCCGGGGTTGCTGCGTCCTGAATCAACTCGGGTACCAGCTTACGACCAGCAAGGATGTTAGGAATGGCAATATAGGGCGTCGAGACAAATAGTCGAGCAATCCAATAGGACACCGTATTCAAACGATAGGTGACCACCATGGGCCGACCAACCAGCATGGCCTCCAACGTACTTGTTCCAGATTTTACCAGGGCCACATCACTGGCCACTAGGCATTGGCGGGCATCGCCCGGGACGTGTTGAATGTCCAGATCAGGCATGCCGGCACTAATCAACTGAATTTGATTCAGCCGGGCTTGATTCAAGCATGGAATCAGGATTTGAAGCCGCTTACCCCGACCTTGCAGCCCCACAGCGAGCATCGCTGCTGCTTCCAACATGGGCCGCAGCATAAGAGCCACCTCGCTACTACGGCTACCTGGAAGTAGCGCCAGAGTCACTGCCTGAGCATCCAATCCCAATTGATTGAGCGCCACAGCTTGGGCGGTTTTCGAACCAGTATCTGGGGTGATGTCTTGAGCCATTGGATGGCCGACAAAGCGCGCGTCAATCTCGTGGTTTTCGTAGAAGGCGGGCTCGAAGGGGAACAGACAAAAGACCTTGTCGGCGCAGCGTGCCACTTTTTTGGTTCGACCCCGGCGCCAGGCATAAACCGAGGGGCTGACATAGTGGACGGTCGCGATACCCGCCCGCTTGAGGCGCCCTTCCAAGAGAAAATTGAACACATTGAAGTCGATGCCCACAAAGGCATCCACACCTTCGTCGATAAAACCTTTCGCTAAGGATCGATACAATCTAATCAGCGCGGGCAATCGCAATAGGGGTTCTTTAAAGCCGTTGACCGACAGCGTGTCAAAATCCGCCATACATTCTAGGCCCTGAGCCTGCATCAGCGGACCACCCACGCCGATAAAGCGGATAGTGCCCTTGTACCGCGCTTTGAGGGCCATCATCAGCCCAGCGCCTAATATGTCGCCGGAGGCTTCGCCTGCCAGCAAGCCAAGCGTGATCAACCCACTACTTTGCTCGGCCACGCTCGCTGCCGCGAATGATGCCGACATCTGATGCTTCGATCGACGCGGCGAAGGCCTCTACCTCAGGAAACTGACTGCGCAACTCGGCCATGTCTCCCAACGCAGCGTCCACTTTGAGGCCGCTGCGATAAACCAAGCGATGGGCTTGCTTCAAAGCCGCGCGAGCCGGCGCTTCAATATTGCGGCGCTTTATGCCTTCGACGTTTAGCCCCACTGCCCAGGCAGGATTGCCGGCAACGGTCATAAAGGCCGGAACATCCTTGGTAATCAAACTCATTCCGGCTATATGGGCACAGGCACCAATTTTGCGAAACTGCGGAACCCCTGAATAACCCCCGAAGTTGGCGTAATCTCCAACCTCCACATGCCCTGCCACGGATGCGTTGTTGGCCATCACGACGTTATTCCCAACAACGCAATCGTGACCAATGTGCACATAGGCCATCAGCAGGCAATTGGCTCCGACCACGGTCTTACTAATACCGCCCTTGGCCA
>JAQWIX010000135.1 GCA_029248675.1 Pseudomonadales bacterium
CCCTATACCTCGATTATTTTCGATAAGACCGTTGCACTCAGCAGCGCCTGCAATATCACCTTCCATCACAAACCCGTGCTGCCCATGATCATGCGGGGCGTTGCTGCTACCCCATCCAAGGGAAGCTATATCTTTTTCGACACCAAACGCGAGGGCGACTTCTTTGGTGTGCCCTATGGCAACCATGTCACGCCGATCGGTGAGCCGACTCGACAGGCCTACTCCTTGTTACCTTGGGCCAAGTCTCATGACAAAGACATAGAGCTGCTTAGCACGTTGCTGCGCTACGCCTTTTCTGAGGGTAGGGCTCTTCACCAGCGAAAAAATCTCCAGCGCGCTGTAGAAGAGGCGGGGCTGCTCTGGGCAGACGCGCTGCAGCATTTGGGCGGCGACGAGTGGAAGCCCTATGTTGAAAAACATCAGGATGAAATGGTGGAGGGGATGGGCCTTTGGGGCGTCCCGTCTTACCGTCTGACCGGGCCTGCCGGAGAGCCAGATCTAGAGGTGTGGGGGCAGGACAGGCTCTGGCTGGTGGCCGCAGAAATTCGTCGCAGAGTAGCAAACTAAAACAGGATGTATGGATGACCCAGTACGACAACAAGACCCACAGGCTCTACGCGATGACCCATTCCCTTTATTCAGGTCGCGCCCGCAGCTATCTGATTAAGCACCAGATTCCCTTTCAGGAATTGTCGACAGGTCACGAAAGCTTTAAGTCAGAGGTGCTGCCCCAGGGGAAGCTGCCGACCATTCCCACCCTCGTCACGCCAGAGGGCGAGGTGATTCGCGATGGCGCGGCCATTATCGAACACTTTGAAGCTGCTAACGGTCGGCCTTGTAGACCCGTTGGTGCGCGTCAACAAATCATCAGCGCACTGTTTGATGTGATTGGTACCGATGGCCTACTGCGCCCGGCCATGCACTACCGCTGGAATTTCCCCGAGGACAATCTCGAGTTTGTACGTTATCACTTCCTCCACTCTCAACGGGATACACCCCAGCGCGAGGAAAAAACCGAAGCCATGATGAATCGAATGCGTCATGCGGCGATGATCTTTGGTGTGACAGACCAAAGCCGTGAGGTGGTAGAGGCCTTGTACCTAGAATGCCTGAGCGCCCTCGATGTTCATCTTAGTCAGTACCCTTATCTTCTGGGTTGGCGTCCCTGCGTCGGAGACTTTGGACTGTTGGCGCCGATGTATGCCCACCTGGGACGTGACCCTCACCCCGCGCTTCTCATGCAGCAGCGGGCCGCGCGCGTCCACAGATGGGTAGAGCGCATGAATAGAGCCGACCAAGATGTTCCTGAGTATTTCAATGCTGGAACCGACTTCTTGTCGGATGATGAGGTGCCAGACTCGCTGGTTGCGGTATTGCGCGTATTGGCCGAGGACTTCGTTCCGGAAACCCTAGCCGCCGCCGAAGCCATAAATACGTGGTTGGCCGAAAACCAACCCGAACCAGGATCACCAGCCGTGGGGCGCCTTGCCCAAGCGCCGGGGAGTGCGCGCTTCAGCCTGCGCGGTGAAACCATCGATGCTCTGGCCCAACCTCATCGTTTCTTTCTGCTTCAGCGCGTGCAGGATGCTTATGCCGCTCTATCCGCCAATGGCAAAGCCAGTGTCGACACGCTGTTGAGCGATTGCGGCATGACACCGGTTATCACCGCCTCACTCAGCCGCCGTATTGTTCGGTCGGATAATTTGGAGGTCTGGGAATAAGCACTGAGTCCTTTATCGGCTCAGTGACGTTGCAAGCTGGGGTCAGCGCGCAGACTTGGGTCTGCGGCTTGTTCATTAGTCGGCTTAAATGGCGGCACCAAAGAACGATGGCTATGCGTACTGTGGCGACCTTTATACGCACTCGACCTGCTCTCAGGATGCTTTTCAGTCTGGTGTGCTGGCCAGACCTAGCCTAAGACCGAAAACCGCCAGCTATTCCGGATCAGCTATCTTGAGCAGTTGTTTACCCACATTTTCACCGGTGTAGAGTTGTTGCAAGGTCCGGGGAATGTTGTCGAAGCCTTCCTGAACATCAACCTGATAGGTGATGTCTCCGGCGGCTGCCCAACCCATTAGGGCTTCAATGGCCTCCATCATCCTAGGCAGATAATCTAAAATGATAAAACCCTGCATGCGTCCGCGGTTGGTGACCAAATTCATTAGATTGTTGGGCCCGGGTGCCGGCGCGGTATTGTTGTAATTGGCGATACCGCCACACATCACGACTCGAGAATACAGGTTCAAGTGGTTGAGGGCGGCTTCCAAAATCGGACCGCCGACGTTGTCAAAGAACACATCCCATTTGTCCGGGCAGTGTATGGCGATTTGCTCGCTGACGTTGTCGTTCTTGTAGTCGATGACAGCATCAAATCCCGCTTCATCTTTGAGCCATGCGCATTTTTCTGGGCCACCGGCAATCCCGACCACTCGACAGCCTTTGAGTTTGGCAATCTGCCCCGCGATTGATCCGGTAGCGCCAGCGGCGCCGGACACCAGTACGGTTTCGCCAGCCTTGGGTTGTCCATGATCCAGCAGTCCGAAGTAGGCCGTGGTTCCGGTAATGCCCAAGATAGAAAGCATCATTTCCGGTGAAACCCCCGGCGGGAGCTTATTGATACCCGTTGGACCTTTGTCCGGCTCGACGATCGCGTAGTCCTGCCAGCAGCCAGTGGTTTGGACAAGCTCGCCGGCAGCAAAGTCCGGGTGCTGTGACTCGAGAACTTGGGACACAGAGCCTGCTCGCATAACTTCCCCGAGAGCTACTGGAGGCAGGTATCCGGGTCGGTCGACCATCCAATTGCGTTGGGTTGGATCAAAGGATAGGTAGAGGTTTTTAACCAGAATCTGGCCGCTTGCCACTGTGGGTATTGCCGTTTCGGCGTATTCGAAATTCTGTGGGCCAACCATGCCGTGGGGTCTTGCGGCGAGCAGCCACTGACGATTAATGGTCATTGAGGTATTCCTGTAATTTGATGGTTTATGGTGTCCGCCATTGGTTGGGCGTCTAACCGGTAGTTGTTCGGATTCCTTGAATAATGCGGCAGGCGTTTTTGATGAACAGGTGCTCGGACGAGAAGCTGTCCATCAGCGCCTGCACATCTTCTGGAATGTCCTCGCCCTGCAGCGACGGACCTTGATCAGTTCTGGTGGCGCCTACCAATAGAACACCCATGGTTTTGACCATTTCTAAGGATTGGCTGGGCGTTAAGCTGAGAATGGGCGCCGCCGCACCGGCCAGGTGTTCCACTCGGCTAATAAAGTGTCGCTTGGATTCGATCAGACTCTCGATCGAGACGTTGTGCTCAATTACATGCTCAAGCCTTGCGAGCAGTGGCACAAAGTGCGCGTCGGCCATGGCCGTGGTGTAAAGAGTGCTAACGTAGTCGCGATCCGACATTTTATCTTTGCAGCTGCCAAGGAACGTCTCGCTCCAGCGAGACAGACTCTGGTTGTAGAGAGTTAAGAACACTTCTTCCCGAGTTTTGAAGTACAGATAGAGGGTGCCCTTGACGACCCCTGCCAACTTGGCAAGGTTCGCCATGGAGAACGCTTCGTAGCCAACTTCGTCAAAGTGTTGTTCCGCTGCCTCTAATATCTGCTGGCGACGAAAGAATTTCTGATCTTGAGTGCGCGCGCGCTTCAATGTTCGGTTCATTTTTTAACTTTCTGTTGAATGCTCTTCTCAGATGCTGGCCCGTAGGGAGGCATAAATCCAGCCAGCTTGGCAACGGGAATGCGCTTGGGTTGACGGTAAATGCCTTTGGCGTGGCTGAAAGTCTTGAAGCCCTCCATGCCGTGATAGGCACCCATACCGCTGGGCCCAACGCCGCCGAAGGGTAGGTCTTTTTGCAGCATGTGGAACATCACGTCATTAATGGAAACGCCACCGGAGGTGGTACCCGTCAGAAAGCGTTTTTCCTCTGCGGTGTCGTCACCAAAGTAATAGGCTGCCAGTGGCCGCGGATGGGCATTGATGTAGCCGATGGTGTCCTCGAACTTCTTGTAGGTCTTGATGGGTAACAAAGGCCCAAAAATCTCGTCCTGCATGCAGATGGCATCGTCGTCGGGGTTGATGATTAGGGTAGGCGGCACTTTCTGGTCAGGGTTGTCAGTAAAATCCTCATTGGCAGGATTAATGGTCACGGTCTTGATGCCACGCTGTTCGGCATCCTTCAGGTTATCGTGCATACGATCGTAGTGGCGCCCATTCACCATTGCCGTGTACTGCTCATTGTTTAGCAGGCTTGGGTACATTTGACTGACAATCGCAGTCGCATGCTCGACCACATCGTCCAGATCTTCCTCGGGGACCATCAGATAGTCTGGGGCAATGCAAACTTGGCCAGCGTTCAGCATTTTGCCCACCATGACCCGTTCAACCGCCTCTTGAAGGTTGGCGCTGCGAGACAGCACAACCGGCGACTTGCCGCCCAGTTCAAGGGTTACCGGTACCAAGTTCTTAGCCGCCGCAGCCATGATATGGCGCGCGATACTGGTCGCTCCAGTAAAAATCATATGGTCGAAGGGTAGGGCCGAGAATGCTTGCCCTACTTCTGGGCCGCCGGCAAATACCGTTAGCTCTTCTGGATCAAAGGCCTCGGCGACCATGTCCGCGATGAGTGCCGAGGTGGCGGGGGTAAATTCTGAGGGCTTAATCATGGCTCGATTACCCGCGGCCAGCACGTTTGCTAACGGCTCGAAAACCATACCTAGGGGAAAGTTCCATGGGGCCAGTACGCCGACGACACCCTTGGGCTGATATTCGATGGAAGAGCGACCACCCAGTAAGTTCAGAGGAAACATCGTTGGTCGTTTCTCAGGCTTCATCCAGGTTTTTAGGTGTTTTTTACAGTGCTTTAGGCATTCGATTGAGCCGGTCACATCCGTCATCAAATTAACTTCTCGTGGCCGACAACCAAAGTCTGAATTCATTGCTTCACTGATGGCTTCGGAGTGCTTTACCAGCACACTAATGGCGCGATCGATTCGGTCAATTCTGGTTGCAGCCGACACCTCGCCTTCTGCCAAGTAGCTGTCGCGTTGGGCTTGTAATGCGGTCTGCAGCTGAAGTTCGGTATCTGAGCCGATAAGAGTTTTCTGCGGTGCGTTCATTGGTGTCTCCCAAGGATGTTTAAATGACGTGCGGTCATTTAATAACTGGCTAGGAGTCATTTCAAGTCTTTTGTGGGGTTATTTGCCCGGCTAAGCGGGTGGCAACGGCGGCGAAGGTACTCAAAGGGTATTAGGCATGGGCCCGTTCAGAGGTGTCCTCTTATTCGCTCGTCGATTCTAGTGCCAAGGAGGCGTGGGTTTGAACACCGGCGACAGACTTGCCGGTGTCGTTGGAACAGTGTGCAGTGCAAGGGGCGCTATGAGTCCCGGTATAAGCCGAGCCGCGAGCCTTGATTCCTGCCCTTGGCCACCAATGCTTCTGATAAAGACTGGGCTGCCCAGATTTCGCTCCTAGGGCTCGGGCTTATTTCCACCAGGGATAGAAGGGCGGCATTTCTTGGGCTGAATCCGTGAACACGGCTTCCCGTTTCTCCAAGAATGATTGCACACCCTCTTTGCCGCTGCCGAGGCTGGCGTAAAAGATAGACAGAGAATCAACGTTATGCGCATCCCGCGGATGCTCTTGGGCTGAATTTCGATACATCATCTGCCGGGTTAGCGCGATGGCGACCGGGCTGTGTTTCACGATTTTTTCTGCGATGGCGTAGGCCGCTGGCAGCAAATCCTCTGGCTCGTGAGCGGCTTTGGCGAACCTCGCCGCTACTAGAGTGTCTGCGTCAAGGATCTCTGCGGTATAACACCACTCAAGGGCCGTAGACAGTCCGACAACTCGAGGCAAAAACCAGCTCGAGCAAGCTTCAGGGGTGATACCGATCTTGTTAAAAACGAAGCCAACCTTGGCCTTGGTAGACACTAAGCGAATGTCCATGGCACAGGTCATGGTGGCCCCAATGCCAACGGCTGCGCCATTGATAGCGGCAATAACGGGTTTTTTGCACTCGTAAATCGCCAAGGTCACTAGGCCGCCTTCGTCGCGTACGCCGTGCAAGATGTGCCCTTGCTCACCGCGCTCGGCAACGTCTTCCAAGGTGGGTTGCTGACTTTCGTCCAGACCGAAGACGTTGCCCTCGATGGATAAATCCATGCCGGCGCAAAATGCGCGCCCGGCGCCGGTGACGACAATGGCACCTACCGTATCGTCATCGCTGGCACGATTGAAGGCGTCCACCAGCTCTTGGGCCATGTCTAGGGTAAAGGCGTTCAACTGATCCGGCAGATTCAACGTCAACGTCAGAATGCCGTCAGCCACCTCGTAGTTCAAAGTGTTGTAGCTCACAGGTATCTCCAGCAAAGAACGGATCGTACCAGTAGGCGTCCATGTGTGCTGCAATCCTTGAACCCAAAGCCAGACGCAGGGACGCTGGAAGCTTCAGGGCGAAGAGTTTTTTGGGCTACGTGCGATAAACCAGTGAAAACGTTGGTGTATCGCTCTGGTTGAGCAGGCACTCTTGCGCTAACATGATCTGACGGTTCGGCAACACCGCATGGGCAGGAGCAGTGCGGCGGCATTTGCAGATCGACCTGCACTCCTCGGCCGCTCACGGTTCCTAAATCTTCGGTTCTTCTTTTCGCTTTGCCGCGCCGGCTGTCTGACAGCGCCGGATCAACGTCGGGGATTTACTGGCAGACGCACTCTCGAGCTTAGCAACGGTCTCCAAACGCAACCTTGGTTGAGGGTCGACACCACAATGGAAAAAAGCTGGAAAGACTATAAGTCGAAAGGCTTCTTCGATGAATCAATTACCCCTAAAGGCAATCCTCGTGCGGCTGCTAGCCGCGCCATTAACTTTCTAAAGAGCTTGTCTGCCCCTGAACTGGCCGAGCGCCGGCGTGCTGCAGAGTTAGCCGTAAAAGAAATGGGTATTTCCTTTACGGTTTATTCCGAAGGCACAAATATTGACCGGGCCTGGCCTTTTGACTTTATTCCACGCGTAATCACAGACCGAGAATGGTCTCAGCTTAGTCGCGGTCTGCTGCAACGAATGCGTGCACTCAACTGCTTCATTAACGATGTTTATAACGAGCAGAAAATACTTGCCGATGGTCTGGTGCCAGCCGAGATCGTACTAGAGTCGACTAACTACTTAAGTCCATGTGTTGGGGTATCCCCCCGTTTTGGGGCTTGGGCGCATATCTGTGGCAGCGACATAGTGCGCGACCACCTAGGTCAGTTCTTTGTGCTGGAAGATAACCTGCGCGTGCCCTCCGGTGTTTCGTACATGATTGAAAACCGTGAGATCACCAAGCGAGTGCTACCTGAGCTGTTCGAAAACTACAGTATTCTGCCGGTGGACGATTACCCGCTGAAGCTCTACGAAACGCTGGCCTCGTTGTCGCCTCGCTCTCGACGACGCCCCAATATTGTGGTGCTTACGCCAGGCATCTATAACTCGGCTTATTTCGAGCATGCCTACCTAGCCCAAGGCATGGGGGCCGAATTAGTAGAAGGTGCGGATCTATTTGTCGGTGACGATGACTGCGTTTACATGCGCACCGTGGATGGTCCGGCGCGAGTCGATGTGATCTACCGACGGATCAACGAAGACTTTATGGACCCAGAGGCCTTTCGCTCAGACTCGGTGCTGGGCGTACCGGGCCTTATTCGCTCATGGCGAGCTGGCCGGGTTGCCATTGCTAACGCCCCAGGGGCCGGCGTGGCCGATGACAAAGTCATCTACGCCTTTGTGCCCGAAATGATTCAGTACTACCTAAAAGAAAAGCCGCTGGTCAAAAACGTACCAACCTATCTGTGTATGCGCGACAAAGACCGGGACTATGTGCTCGACAATCTGGATAAGTTGGTGGTGAAGCCGGCCAATGAGTCCGGCGGTTACGGCATCATGGTCGGACCGCACAGTAGCCGGCAGACCCAAAAGAAGTTCGCCAAACTGATTGAGGCAGATCCGCGGAATTATATTGCCCAACCAACGCTCTCGCTTTCAACGGCGCCCACCTATGTG
This sequence comes from Pseudomonadales bacterium, assembly GCA_029248675.1. Taxonomy (GTDB): domain Bacteria; phylum Pseudomonadota; class Gammaproteobacteria; order Pseudomonadales; family Azotimanducaceae; genus UBA4421. Next base: position 8,036 of record JAQWIX010000135.1, read on the forward strand.
GACGGTGCTATCGCTCCTCGGCACTTGGATCTGCGGCCCTTTATATTGCAGGGCAAAGATTCCTGGGTTACTCCGGGGGGGCTGACTCGGGTGGCCATGAAGGAAGGCTCCCTGGTGGTTAACTCCTCGCAAGGTGGTGGCAGCAAAGACACTTGGATAGTCGAGAGTAAGTCATGAGCATGCTGTCCCGAGTGGCCGAGCGCCTGTACTGGATGTCGCGTTACTTAGAGCGAACAGAAGACACTGCCCGCGTTGTCAGCGCATACAATCATCTGATCATGGACATTCCA
>JAQWIX010000136.1 GCA_029248675.1 Pseudomonadales bacterium
TGTCTGAGCGGATACCCGGATATTTGAACAGATCCCAAGTGCCTCCGATGCTCTCCCGGCGCTCCAAAATACCCACGCTTTTTTGCGGACACGCCCGGCTCAAATGCACAGCAGCGCTAATACCCGAGATACCGGCCCCAACAACCACTACGTCTAAGTGTTCCACTGATCTTCCCGCCTTTATGATTAACCGCGCGGACTCTAACACTTGGGCAAGCGTTTTTCTTCGGCAGAAACCTTGGCAAAGACCCCAAAGCCAGCGCCGGACTGTCGACCAATTGCTGGTCAGCCAGACAACGGCAGGTCAAAGGCGGTATTGGGGCTGGAGCGAACCGAAAGGCTGTTATCGCTTGTTTAATAGCGACCAAAGTTTTTAGCGGGGGGCGCCCTTTACCGCATTAGCAGCAGCCAGTTGATCCAGCACAGCAACGGTATCGTCCCAACCGATACAGGCATCAGTAATGGATTGGCCATAGACTAGGTCATCACTCAGCGCCTGTTTACCCGCCACCAAATGACTTTCGATCATCACACCCAGCACTTGATTTGATTGATTTTGCAGTTGCCCGGCAATGGCCTCGGCGCCGATTTTTTGCCGCTCATGATCCTTGGCGCTGTTGGCGTGGCTAAGATCTACCATAACCCGCTGGGGCAGGCCGGCTGTCGCCAAACGCTGGCAGCTTGCCTGCACAGAGTCGGCATCAAAGTTAGGTTCGGTGCCGCCCCGCAAAATCACATGGCAGTCATGGTTCCCCGTGGTAGAAAAAATCGCCGAATGCCCGGCCTTTGTTACCGAAGGGAAAATATGACTGTGGCGTGCCGACATCACTGCATCCACCGCCACCTGAACATCACCCAGGGTGCTGTTCTTAAATCCCACGGGACAGGACAGTCCCGATGCCAACTGGCGATGAATTTGACTCTCTGCCGTGCGCGCGCCGATGGCGCTCCAGCACACCAAGTCACCAATGTACTGAGGGGTGATTGGATCCAAGTATTCGGTCCCAGAGCCCAAGCCCATTTCCGTGATATCCCGAAGCAGCCGGCGAGCGGTTTCCAAACCAGTGTTGATATCGAAGCTGTCATTAAGATGGGGATCGTTAATCAGCCCCTTCCAGCCCACTGTAGTGCGGGGCTTTTCAAAGTACACCCTCATCAAAATCAGCAGTTCATCCCGATACTGATGTGACACCGCCGCCAGCTTTTCTGCGTATTCCATGGCCGCAACGGGATCGTGAATGGAGCATGGCCCCACCACCACCAACAGACGCGGGTCAGAGCCGGCAACAATTTCCCCACAGGCCTTGCGGGTATTAAAAACGAAGGAAGAACCCTGCTCGGTCAGCGGAATTTCATCCAGCAATGCTTGAGCATCGCGCATTTCCGCCATGCCAGTGATTCGAGTGTCGTCGGTATTAAATTTCATGGGGCGATGCTAAACCACCAAGCCTCGCCGGGACAAATCGTTTACCGCATCACAGCTCACTTCTGCCGATCGCCGCAACCGAACGTACCAACCGGCAAGCTAGGCGGCAGCGTGCACTCTCATCGACAGAGCACCAAGCAAGCAGCCCGTGTCCAACATGCGATTGGAGAAACCCCATTCGTTGTCGTACCAAGCAAGCACCTTTATCAGACGACCGTTAACCCGCGTGTGGTTAGCATCGAAATTACAGGAAGACGGATTGTGGTTGAAATCAATAGAGACAAGGGGCTGTTCGTTACAGGACAACGCGCCTGTGGTATCCCGCGCTGCAGCAGCACGCAGAATTGCATTCACTTCCTCTACCGAGGTCTCGCGCTTGGCTGTGAAGGTAAGATCAACCAGCGACACATTGATGGTAGGAACCCGAACGGCCAGCCCATCCAGCCGGCCTGCTAGCTCGGGCATCACCAAACCAATGGCCGCAGCCGCGCCGGTTTTGGTCGGAATCATGCTTTGGGTAGCCGAGCGAGCGCGGTAGGGGTCCGAATGGTAAACATCGCTCAAGCTCTGATCGTTGGTGAAGGCATGAATTGTGGTCATTAAGCCCTGTTCAACGCCGATTTCTGTCTGCAAGGGCGCAACCATTGGGGCCAGACAATTCGTCGTGCATGACGCATTGGACACGATCTGTGAATCAGCCCGTAACCCTTCATGATTCACACCGTAGACGATGGTCTGATCCGCATCCGCTGCCGGGGCCGAAATAAGTACCTTTTTTGCACCAGCATGAAGGTGAGCAGATGCAGCTTTATGAGAGGTGAAAATACCCGTGCATTCAAAAACCACGTCGATCTCCAGATCTGCCCAAGGCAATCGACTTGGGTCCCGCTCGGCATAAACGTTGATTTGATCGCCGGCGATGCAAAGACCATCGTCGATTACGTCAACAGTGTGGCCGAACCGACCGTGAGTTGTATCGAATTGAAGTAAGTGCGCGTTGATTTCAGGCGTACCAAGGTCATTGATAGCGACCACCCGAAGCTGTGAGTAAGCATCAGGCCGTTCATATAAAGCGCGCAATATGTTGCGTCCGATGCGACCAAAACCGTTAATTGCCACGTTAATCATAATGCCTCCTAAGAAACTTATTTACGTAATTTTATTCCAATATACCTTTATAACAGCTTATATGTAATTTTTTATTGGTTTTATTACGTATTTTTGCTTAATCTCGGCCTGTAGATGCCGGATTCCCGGATATAGGGCACAATTTGTCACATAGTTACGACCACTGTTCAGCCCACTGCTTCGACAAGGTGATGCCTAATGACGACCGAATCCAACCTGCTCGCGACAATTCAGAGCAAACTGCCCGACCTAAACAAATCCGAAGCCAAGGTCGCCGCTGCAATTTTGCAAAACCCTGAAGACGCGACCCGCTCCAGCATTGCGAGCTTGGCCGGTGTTGCTGGCGTCAGCGAACCCAGTGTGAATCGCTTCTGCAAGACCTTTGGCGCCTCTGGCTTTCCAGATTTCAAGCTACAGCTCGCTCGCTCGCTGGCTTCCGGTGTGCGCTACGTTAGCCGCGCGGTAGCCTTCTCTGACGACATACAGACGTTTCCGCGCAAACTCTTCGATAACGCGATTAACGCCCTAATTACTTCTCGTGAGGATCTGCCACTCCCGGCCATTGAGCGGGCGGTAGATCACATATCCCAAGCCCGGCGAGTGATTTTCTTTGGCCTTGGCACCTCGGCAGCAGTAGCCCGAGACGCAGAGCACAAGTTTTTTCGGTTTAACGTGCCGGTAATTACCCATGAAGACCCGCTAATGCTGAGAATGCTCGCGGTCTCTGGCGGTGTCGGTGACGTATTTTTCTTTATCTCCCACACCGGCCGCACCAAGGCGCTGGTGGAAGCGGCTCAGATCGCCAGCAATACAGAAGCCACCGTGGTCGCAATGACCCATGAAGGCTCGCCCTTGGCAGAGCACAGCCACTGCTGCATTCATGTCAATGTCGAAGAAGACACCGATCACTATTTACCAATGACCTCGCGCCTCGTGCAGTTGGTCATACTCGATGTGCTAGCCGCTGGGGTAACCCTGCGGCGGGGCGAGAGTTTCACGCCCTATCTGGCGCGCATCAAAGACAGCCTTAAAGACACCCGCTACCCAACGAGTTAAATCATGAACGCCTCCTCGACCTCGAGCACCAACACCGATGCCGTACCCGACACCTCAACGCTGAAACGGAATGTCCGCCTGCTGGGCAACGCCTTGGGCGAGGTCATTCGCACGTCGGCAGGTGACGGGGTGTTTCAGAACATCGAATCAATTCGCCAAGCATCGAAATCTGCAACAGACGCAGCGCTGACTGAAACCCTGTTTGAACAGATGCGAGCGCTAGACTCTGAGCAGGTGCTGCTGATTGCTCGCGGCTTCGCCCAGTTCCTAAACCTTGCGAACATTGCTGATCAACAGTTCACCACCTCGGCAGCCATGAGCCAGCGTCTAGGCGCGAAAGACTTGGTATCTCGCACCATAGACGAGCTCAGAACCGAGGTATCCAAGGAGACCATAGAGCTAGCTCTTAGCGAGCTGCACATGGATCTGGTGCTGACCGCTCATCCAACGGAAATCACCCGGCGCACACTGATTCACAAACACGGTGAAATCCACAACTGTCTTACCGCCCTAGAGGCAGAAGATGGTGACCACGCTCTTACCCGCCAGCGCCTGACAGACTTGATTGCACAGATCTGGCATACGGAAGAGTTTTTGGAGCAACGCCCCACACCCTTAGACGAAGCCCGCTGGAGTTTTGCGGTTATCGAGAACTCACTATGGGATGCGGTGCCGCGTTTTTTGCGGGACATCGACCAAGTGGCAGCAAGCCACGGCCTGAACGTCCCTAAAAGCTCCCTGCCGCCCATACGAATCTCCAGTTGGATCGGGGGAGACCGCGACGGCAATCCCAATGTCACTGCCAAAGTTACCGCAGAAGCTATGCTACTCAGCCGCTGGCAGGCCGCAGACCTCATCGACCGAGACCTCGGTATGGTCTATGAAGAACTGTCCGTAACCTTGGCAACAGATGAAATTCATGAGCTGACCCAGCACGCCAGAGAACCTTACCGCGCTCTGCTGCGACCAATACGCGACGCCGTTCGGGCACAGCGGGAACAGTTGGGTCTGTATCTACGCGACGCATCCCCGACGCAGCCGGTCCCGCTGAACACCCGGGACATCCAAGACCCATTGATGCAGTGCCAACAATCCTTGATCGACGTGGGCCTAACCACCATCGCCAACGGCAAACTGCTGGACCTAATCCGCAAGCTGGAAACTTTTGGCACCCACTTGGTAACCATGGACATTCGTCAAGAAAGCACCTACCACAGCGATGTCATGGGCGAAGTCACCCAAGCCTTGGGCTTAGGCGACTACCGGCAGTGGCCGGAGGCAGACAAGCAGGCATTCCTAACGAAGGAAATTGATGATCCCCGTCCGCTGATCCCCATTGGCTTTGAATGCACCGATGCTAGCAGGGAAGTCCTGAACACCTTTACCGTCATCGCCAGCGCGCCCCGAGAGGCCTTGGGTTGCTATGTGATTTCCATGGCCTCGGAACCCTCGGACATACTGGCGGTTCAACTGCTGCTCAAGGCAACTGGCGGTCCCGTGGATCTGCCCGTGGCCCCCCTGTTCGAAACCTTGGATGACCTAGACGGTGCTCCAGCCACCATCAGCGCCCTGCTCCAAGACGACGACTACGTCGCACGCATCGACAACTCACTGGTGGTAATGATCGGCTATTCCGACAGCGCCAAGGATGCCGGCATGCTAACCGCAGGCTGGGCACAGTATCGTGCTCAAGAGCAGCTGCTCGCCATCTGCGACCAGCACAAGGTCAAGCTGCAACTGTTCCATGGCAGAGGCGGCACCATCGGGCGAGGCGGCGCGCCGGCCCACCAAGCACTTCTGTCTCAACCACCGGGTTCATTACAGCAAGGCCTGCGGGTCACCGAACAGGGTGAAATGATACGGGTCAAACTGGGACTGCAGCCCCTAGCCGTGAACACGCTAGGCCAGTACACCAGCGCCATCCTGCGAGCAAATCTGTCCCCACCACCGGTACCAGCACCACAGTGGCGTGAGCTTATGGACAAACTGGCCGCTAACGCCTGCGACAGCTACCGCAGCTGGGTGCGAGGCAACCCAGACTTTGTTAAGTACTTCCGACAGGCTACCCCGGAACCAGAGCTTGCCAGCCTACCGTTGGGGTCAAGACCCGCACGCCGTCGTCAGAATGGTGGCATCGAGACCCTGCGCGCCATTCCATGGATTTTTGCCTGGAGTCAAAACCGACTGATGCTACCGGCGTGGCTTGGCGCGGGCGCAGCATTAAGTGACGCCGCAGCTACCGACGACGGACTGAGCAAGCTGCGAGAAATGCGGGAACAGTGGCCCTTCTTCGCCTCGCGCCTGTCCATGTTGGACATGGTCTATGCCAAGTCCGATCTGGTGATCAATCAGCTCTACGACGCCACTCTCGTAGACGCCGAGTTACAGCCCTTGGGTGAGGATCTGCGCGAGCACTTGGACAGGGACATTCAAACCATCCAGCACATTTTAGACGTAGACACCTTGCTCGCCGACGACCCTTGGGGGCTAGAATCCATCGGCCTGCGCAACGTTTATACAGCCCCTCTCAACCTGCTGCAGATCGAACTTTTGCGCCGCGGCAGAACTGAAGAAGACGAGAGTGTGAAGCGGGCCTTGATGGTGTCTATCGCTGGTGTGGCGGCAGGTATGCGCAATACGGGCTGAAGTCCTAGACAGGGCCGTATTGAGTTAGCGGTCTCTCGCGACAAGCAAACGCCACCGTTGAGCCATCAATGATGCCTACGAGGTGTAATAGCCTTGCTTCTTCAGCGAGCTACTGGCGTTGGTACTTCATTTGGCCACCGCACCTTTGTCGGCTAAAACGTGCTGCATCACGCGCTGTCATCCCGCGTTGACGACGCCAACGGTTTCTAACTAATCGACCTCAATCGCCATAAGCGTGCCGGGGCAATTTGTAGGAAAAAAGGGCTACCATCAGAATGAAAAACGCGGACAGGGCCAAACAAGCAACCAGTCCATAGGACTGATAAATCCAGCCTGAGCAGACTGTACCGAGCAACCGACCTGCCGCATTCGCCATGTAGTAAAAGCCAACATCCAAGGACACCCCGTCGGCGTCGGCATAAGAAACCACCAAAAAGGAGTGAACGGCGGAATTCATCGCAAAAATCAGGGCAAAAAAGGCAAGCCCGGCCACCACGACAACAGCCGGATCAAACCCAAGCTGTAAGCCCGCGGCCATGCCCAGCGGCACCACTGCTAGGGCAAGCCCCCACACCAAGGCGGTTCGCCCGTCGGGCACGTTGCCGTTCCGCAAACCTGTGACATTTGGTGCAACGGCCTGCACCAATCCATAGGCGATTATCCACGCGGCCAAAAACGTCCCTACCGCCAGACTCGACCAGCCCAATTCAAGCTGTAAAAACACTGGCAGTGCCACCACGAACCACACATCTCGGGAACCAAAAAGGAAGAGACGAGCCGCAGATAACAGGTTAATTCGTCGACTCTTTGATAACAGGTCAGAAAACTTGGGCTCAAATGAGGCCTTGCCCATGTCCTTATCAAGAAGCACCAAGGCGAGAATTCCAACCAAACCGATGGCCACAGCCATGATGGCAATTGATGCCTTAAAACCAATCGACGCCAATCCAAGACCACCGACAAAAAAGCCAACACCTTTCAGCGCGTTCTTAGATCCGGTTAGCCATGCCACTAAGCGGTAGAGCCTGCCCTGGTTGCTACCGGCGACAAACTTCACACTGCCTTTTGCACCGATCTTATTTAGGTCTTTAGCAATCCCGGACAAAGCTTGCGCTAACATCACGTAGCCGACGGACAGATAACTGGTTTCCACCAACAGCATCCCTAAAGCGATCACCTGAAGGAGAAGACCACCAATTAACGTGATTGCCAGGCCCGACCTGGCAGCGAGCCAACCGCCAAACAGATTGGTTACGACACCAAACAGTTCATAGAACAAAAAGAGAAATGCGATATCCATGGGGCTGTAGCCAAGCTCATGGAAATGCAGTACCACGAGCATACGCAGTGCGCCGTCTGTCAGCGTAAACGCCCAATAGCTGCCGGTGATTAGAACATACTGGCCCATGGTTACCTTGAGGTGGCGGCTTTGTTGACCAATTCCATCATACGATGGACGTAACCCATTTCGTTGTCGTACCACACTAGTACTTTGACGTGTCGATCATTGACCACAAGTGTTGATAGCGCATCCACAATTCCCGAGCGCGTATCGCCTTGGTAGTCAACGGAAACCAAGGGGCGTTCCTCCACACCGAGAATTCCCTGTAAATCCGCCTCAGCGGCGCTCCTTAACGCTAGGTTGACTTGGTCCGCCGTAACATTTTGATCAAGTTCAAAAACACAATCTGCAAGGGAGGCGTTAGCAAGTGGGACACGAACGGCAATACCATCCAATTTGCCGCGCAGCTCAGGAATAATGTCAGTGATCGCAGACGCAGAACCCGTAGTGGTGGGAATTAGAGATAGGCCACTGGCTCGCGCCCGCCGAGGGTCTTTATGAAAGGCATCCAAAACGTTTTGTGTATTGGTGATGTCGTGAATCGTAGTAATCGAACCGTGCCGGATAGTGAATTGCTTGTGCAGCACGCTTATGACCGGGGCAATACAATTGGTGGTGCACGATGCCGCGGTCACCAACTGGTGTCGCCCGGGATCATAAAGATGGTCATTAACACCCATAACGATATTGAGCACGTCCTGCTTGATCGGGGCTGAAACAACGACATTGGCAATACCACTGCGCAAATAGGGCTGCAGCGCTTCGTTCGTCTTAAACTTGCCGGTGCAATCCAGCACAATGTCGACCCCCAGATCTTGCCAGGGCGTACCCTCCAATTCCCCGTTAGAGGAATAAGTCACTTTTTCTCCGCCCACCATCAGGGCATCGTCAGCCACCCCCACGGGCACATCCCACCGGCCTTGGACAGAGTCAAATTCCAGCAAATGAGCCGCTGTGTGAGCGTCTCCCGCGACCTCGTTGATGTGCGCGACGTTGATACTTTCAATGCTGTGCGCGACCCGCATCGCCAACCGGCCAATCCTGCCAAAACCGTTAATCGCTACTCGTTTGCTCAAGGTTAACCCTCCTTCATGACCAGACAGTCGAGTCAAATGCTGCCTCGATTACATCGCCTAGCCAGTAATGATAACCGACAACTATTGCCTTGCTTAGCCGCAAACCAAGCCCCGGGGTTGTAACGCCCGCCATGTTAGACCCTGCGCGCACGAGCGCTTGTCGGACGGGCCATCGCACCGAACTGGCGATGGGAGCGACCAACTAAGTTGCCCAAGTGTTTTGTAGAGAAACTAACGACCAAGAGGGTTTCGCATCAGTAACGTCGTCAGACCTTTGCCACTTGGTAAACTAGAACCACTGTCGGCGAAAAGGCGAATTCAAAATCAGGCTGATGAGAGAGCTCAAATTTGTGGAAGATTCGCGGCACAAGGTTTGGAGTAAACCCACCACCAAGATCTGCACTGGCGGTTTCGTTTCCCTGTATCGCTGCGTAACAACGTGTAGTTAAAGTAAGTGTCGTCCACCTTAGCAAGAGGGGTACCCTACCAACTGAGCTAATCCCTCTTCATAGGCTTAGATAACGAGCCGTGAAACGTTAGCGGCCTCAATAGAAAGACTCGACAAAGAGTCACCAGCTTTAGGTGGATTAAAACCTAGCGGCACAGCCTCGTTTGTCCAGACGGCTCTACAGTCCCACGAAAAACTTAGGGGCTTTTAACGCTGCTCTACAGCCCTGTTGAGTCTCAAGAAGACTGATTGGGACGCATCGTCGGACGATCACTCAATGCAAAAATCTAAAACACTGCCCAATTCGCAAGCTTGCTCTACATCAGTGGTGGCACTTCCTCCGAGTCCAACTACGCCGTTCTGGATCATGGCTCCTCGATAGGCCACTACAGAGCCATTGACAATCATGCTGTTTGCGGTCGCAGAGTTTGCTGTCACCTTGCCACCATAATTTACAGCCAAATCGTCCACGCTCAAAACTGCGCCATTCGTTGGCACGAGGTTCACGGCGGTGCCTTCCCGAAGACCTAAAGATCGAATCGATATGTCTTGGGAAAACTCGAGACTGAATGTGCTGTTCTGAGATAGAGACAAAGCGCCTTTATCGGGATAGGTTCCTGCTGTTGCATCGGCCATTTCAAAACTCCCCAAAGGTCTTAATCGCGCATGTGAATTATCATTTACCACCAAACCGCCAATCGAGACGGATGACCCTCCCAGTAAAAGGTACGAGGCATGGTTGACCACAACTCCGCCGAATTCGAAGGCAGACGTGGTGAAGTTGAGAGTTGGGTTTTCTAGTGAATACAGATCATTACTAAGCTCTACTCTTGACCCACCTTTAACCTCCAGAATGTCCGCCGACAAACCCACACTGTTATAGCCGGCGCCAGGCCTTGC
>JAQWIX010000153.1 GCA_029248675.1 Pseudomonadales bacterium
GGTCAGGATTTACCTCACTTACCACCAAGGGAATGTCGTCATCGTTCCGAAAGTGGGAAGTGTTGTCCACGACGATGCACCCTTGGGCAGCAGCCTTGGGCGCAAACTCTGCAGAAATCGACCCACCAGCAGAAAACAGACCGATTTGGGTGTTGCTAAAATCAAATTCGTCCAACCGCTGAATCTGTACCGACTTGCCGTTGAACTGAATACGCTTACCTGCGGATCGCTCCGAGGCTAGCAACGCCAACTCGCCTACCGGAAATTGCCGCTCCTGCAGGATTTCGACCAAGGCTTCGCCTACGGCGCCAGACGCTCCGGCAATGGCCACATTTACTGTTTTCTCAGCACTCATTTATTTTTCCAACTCGCGTAAAGAATTAAAGGTTTTCGATCACCAACTCGCCCATGGTTCGGCAACCAACCGCGTCGGCCTGAGCATCGCCGGCAATGTCTGCGGTTCGATGCCCATCCGCCAGCACCTTGGCCACGGCTCGATCCACGTTGTCTGCCGCTTCCGGCATGTCCAGGCTGTAGCGGAACAACATCCCCACGGACAAGATCGTCGCTAGCGGGTTGGCCTTATCTTGGCCTGCGATATCCGGAGCGGTTCCATGTACCGGTTCATACATACCTGCCCCGCTGGCGGATAGAGATGCCGATGGCAGCATACCGAGGCTGCCCGTCAGCATAGCCGCCACATCAGATAGGATGTCGCCGAACATGTTGCCCGTCACAATGACGTCGAACTGTTTCGGTGCCCGCACCAACTGCATGGCAGCGTTATCAACGTACATGTGGGATAACTCCACATCCGGGTAATCGCTGGCCAGACTGGTGACTACTTCGCGCCACAGTTGGCTTACCTCCAAAACATTGGCTTTATCCACGCTGCACAAAAGGCCATTGCGTTTACTGGCCAGATCGAAGCTGACACGGGCAATACGTTCAATTTCATGTTCCGCATAGACCAAGGTGTTGAAGCCGACCCGCTCGTTATCTCGGGTCTCAACGCCTCGTGGCTCACCAAAGTAAATGCCCCCGGTCAGCTCACGAACGATCAAAATATCCAAATCCGAGACCAGTTCGGGCTTCAAGGACGAAGCACCTGCCAAGGAGCTTGCTAGCAACGCGGGTCGTAAGTTCGCGAACAACCCAAGTTCTTGGCGCAAACCGAGCAAGCCCTTCTCAGGGCGCTGGGCCGTGGGCAGGTCATCCCACTTAGGACCACCCACACCACCGAGTAGTACCGCGTCCGCGGCCTTAGCCTTGGCCAGGGTAGACTCGGGCAACGGACTACCGCAGTCATCGATGGCGGCCCCGCCCACTAGGGCTTCTTCCACATCGATAGTGACACCCTGTTGCTGGGCCGCTACCTGCATGACTTCTACCGCCGGGTTAACCACCTCTTGACCAATACCGTCACCGGGAAGCACTAATACCTTTTTCACAACGTTTCCTCTTTCTTAATTGAGTTCATAACCCTTGTTCTGAGCACCTAGTCGCGGAACAACCACGGCTGTCGCTGTCGATGACCGGTCTCAAAGTCACGAATCAAATCCGCCTCGGCTAGGGTTAGGTCGATGTCGTCCATGCCGTTGAGCATTTTCTCTTTTAACGCCGGGTCAATCTCAAAGTCGTAGGATTGATCGCCGTCGGTTACCGTATGGGTGCGCAAATCGATGGACAGGGTCAAACCTGCTGCAACACGTTCAAACAGGCTGCTCACCACATCGGCAGGCAGCGTGATGGGCAACACCCCGTTCTTAAAGCAGTTACCGAAGAAAATATCGGCAAAACTGGGGGCAATAACCGCGCGAAAACCGAATTCCTTTAACGCCCACACCGCATGCTCACGGGAAGAGCCACAGCCAAAGTTGTCTCGAGCAATTAAAATTGCAGCCCCTTGATATTCCGGCAGGTTCAACGAGAACTCTCGATTGATCTGACGCTCATTCGGGGTCATACCCAAGGTGCCTTGGTCCAAAAACCGCCACGCATCGAACAAGTAGTCACCGAAGCCCGTGCGCTTGATGGATTTCAAGTATTGCTTGGGAATGATCTGATCGGTATCCACATTGGCCCGATCTAAGGGGGCGACTAACCCATCTAATTGTACAAATGCGTCCATTAGCCGTTCTCCCTAACATCAACAAAGCGACCGTTAATGGCCGCAGCCGCGGCCATGGCCGGACTGACTAGGTGGGTTCGGCCGCCGTATCCCTGCCGACCTTCGAAATTACGATTGGAAGTAGAGGCACAATGCTCGCCCTCACCCAGCTGATCTGGGTTCATCCCCAGACACATGGAGCAACCCGCGGCGCGCCACTCAAAACCCGCGGCGGTAAACTGATCCGCCAAGCCTTCGGCTTCTGCCTGAGCTTTGACTAGGCCTGATCCGGGTACTACCAGCGCCTCCGTTACGTTGTCGGCAATCTTGCCCCCGCGAATTTGAGCCGCGGCCGCACGCAGATCCTCGATGCGAGCGTTGGTACAACTGCCGATAAACACCCGACTCACCGCAATATCAGTAATTTTCTGACCCGCCTGCAAGTCCATATACTTAAGTGCCAACTCGGTGGATTCGGCCTGAACCGCGTCGCTCATTTTAGTAGGGTCCGGCACTGCTTGGTCGATACCCGCCACCATCTCCGGCGAGGTACCCCAGCTGACCTGAGGAGCAATGGTGCTCGCATCAATGGTGATGGAGGCATCAAACACGGCCCCCTCATCCGACACCAGCGTGCGCCAGTAGTTTTCGGCCTGATTCCAAAGCTCGCCCTTGGGCGCGAAAGGCCGGCCATGAATGTAATTGATGGTGGTATCGTCTACCGCTACAAGGCCCGCCCGGGCACCGGCTTCGATGCTCATGTTGCACAGGGTCATCCGACCCTCCATGGAGAGGGAACGGATAGCATCGCCCCGGTATTCAATGGTGTGTCCCGTGGCGCCAGCAGTGCCCAGACGACCAATGATGGCCAGCACAAGGTCCTTGGCGGTTACGCCAGCCGCCAAGGTGCCGGTCACATTCACTTCAAAATTCTTCGCCTTGTTCTGGACCAAACACTGGGTGGCCATCACATGCTCCACCTCTGAGGTACCAATACCTTGGGCTAGGGCCGCAAACGCACCGTGAGTAGAGGTGTGAGAGTCACCGCAAACCACTGTCATACCGGGCATGGTAGCTCCCTGCTCCGGCCCTACCACGTGCACGATGCCTTGGCGCGGATCCAGAATCTCGAACTGCTGAACACCGAAGGCTTTGCAGTTTTTGTCCAGGGTAGTCACCTGCTCCAGAGCGATTTCATCGGTAATACCAGCAAAACCCAGCTCCCTACCGGCTGTGGGAACGTTGTGATCCGGGGTAGCTAGGTTGGCATCCACACGCCAAAGGGGCCGTTCAGCCAGCTGCAAACCCTCAAATGCTTGCGGTGAAGTAACCTCATGAAGAAGTTGTAAGTCTATGTATAATAATGAATTTCCATCGACCCTTTGCCCCACGTCGTGGGCAGCCCATATTTTGTCGTACAGGGTCTGGGGACCTGATTGTGATTGCTCTGATGACATGGCGTCGCCCTCAAAAATTTGCCGCAGTCTAGCACCGGCTTTCCATAAGACAATTCGATTATTTTTATATTTTGTATAACCAAAACAAATACTAAACTAGCGCTCGTTTTGCCAACACGGTTCCGACCCATGCACCTAGATGAACTCGATTCCTTCGTTCACGTGGCCAGACTTGGCTCCTTTTCGGCTGCCGCAGACCACCTGCACATTAGCCAACCGGCCATGAGCAAGCGCATTCAATCCCTTGAATCACGATTGGGTGTCACCCTATTCGACCGGCTAGGCAAACGAGTCAGTCTGACCCCTGCCGGCGAACTGCTGGTAGGTAAGGCCACAGCCATGCTGGACCTGTCGAAGGATATGGAGCGCGATGTAGGGAACCTTGCCCAGTCTGTGAGCGGGCGCTTGAGCATGGCCACATCGCACCATATCGGCCTGCACCGCCTCGCCCCGGCGCTACAGGCCTTTACCAATGCCTACCCGGATGCGGAGCTGGACATCCAATTTGAAGATTCGGAAGTGGCCCACCATATGGTTCGCGCAGGAGATATTGAACTGGCCGTGGTCACCCTAAACCCGGCTGGAGAGAGCGAGCAACCGGATCTAGCGACCCAAGCGGTGTGGCACGACCCCCTGTGTTTTGTGAACTCGAAGCCATTGCCTGAGGCCAAAACTCTCGACTATCTAGCCACCCTGCCCTGCATCTTGCCCGGACCCAACACCTTTACCGGCCGAATCGTTACCGAGCGTTTTGCGTCAGAGGGCTTGGCTTTACAGCCCGCGTTGTCTACGAATTACTTGGAAACCATCAGCATGTTGGTGAGCGTTGGCGTGGGCTGGAGTGTGCTGCCTCGGACCATGGCGGGGGAACTGCACCAGCTATCACCGGCCTGTGCACCGATCACTCGCACGCTGGGGTGGGTTACACACACCAAACGCACCCTTTCCAACAGTGCCAACGCCTTTTTACGGGTACTGGCTCAGTATCAGTCGGTCTGAGGAGCTTGCAGCCCTGCTTCCCGTCCCATTTGACCGCGGTGGCGCAGCAGATGATCCATCAACACAAGAGCCACCATAGCCTCGGCGATGGGGGTAGCACGTATGCCCACGCAAGGATCGTGACGCCCCTTGGTCACCACTTCTACCGGGTTACCGAATCGGTCAATGGACTGGCCCGGGTTGGTCAGGCTGCTGGTGGGCTTAAGCGCCATACGCAGCACGATATCTTGACCGGAGGAGATACCACCCAAGATGCCGCCAGCGTGGTTGCTGGTAAACCCATTTGGCGTCATCTCGTCACGGTGCTCGGTGCCACGCTGGCCCGACACCTGCATGCCATCGCCGA
>JAQWIX010000190.1 GCA_029248675.1 Pseudomonadales bacterium
GGCCTTTCACCCAGTGCCACTCCACTTGTAGCTGGGCTACTGCGGCATCCAATCGCTGCCAAAGTTCTTGATTTTTGACTGGCTGGCGCTGGGACGTTTTCCAGCCGTTACGCTTCCAGCCATGAATCCATTGGGTAATGCCCTGGCGCACATATTGAGAGTCCGTGGTTAGGCTCACTTGAGATTGGGGCGCCAAACGTTCCAACCCCTGGATAGCAGCCATCAGCTCCATTTTATTATTCGTCGTTTGAGCGTCGGCCCCAGCAAACACTTCCTCAGAGCCATCTTCGCGTACCAGTGCTGCCCATCCGCCGGGACCGGGATTGCCGCGACACGCCCCGTCGGTGAAAACTTCAATTGTCATAGTAGAAAAGACTCCTGCCCGCGCTGATGAATGAAAAAACGGCGGCTAACCATCGTGCTGTGATTGTACAGTAGGGGTCAACACTAACTTGGTTTTTCGTGATTTCGTGTGTTGTGAGCGACCAACCAGCGTGCCCCCGTGACCCACTTTGAACGCGCTGAGCACCATCACGCCGCCAATGGGCAATCGTCGAAACACAGGCACAACAGCCGGTGCCACCAGGCGCCATCCACGACTGAGATAGTGCGAAGCAAATCCCAAAAACTTACCCAGCACCCTTGGCAAGGGCCGACTGTGGCGACGAGCAAACTTACTCAGCAATGGTGCTGACAAGCTCCTGTACAAAGGCGGTTCGTCCACACTTAAATTGAGTAGCGCCAGCCAATCCAGCAGACGAATCGGACTGATCAAACGTCGTCCGACGAGGGGGTTATCGGTTTTACGCGGAACCCAAGCGCCTAGGCCCGCAAAGCTGAAAGGGTTAAAGCCGCAAATCAACAAGCGGCCACCCGGTTTCAGTACCCGTTCCACTTCCCGGATACAAGCTCTGGGATCCCTGTAAGCTTCCAGCGCGTGATGTAACACCACACCATCGATGGAGCCTGAGGTAAACGGTAGTTGCTGGCAGGTGGCCTGGATACACTCAACCCCTGCTAGCCCTCCTGAGGTCGAGTCTGGGTTGGACGTAGCAAAAACCGGTAAGCGAACCATGCACTGGGCCAAGGCCACAGGCAGCGTGTTTTGCTCGCCAATCCACACCACGGTCTCGCCGTGCATTCGACGCAGCAGCGGTTGCAACAGAGGATCTTCGAGGGCTACTACTCGTTGTCCCAATGGACTGAACCAAGAGCAGTTTTGACCAGCCTGTGGGGTATTTCGGACCATAGACGTTTTACCCAGTTTACTCCGAACCTGTTAGCATGCGCCGCTTTCGTATATCGCAGCAAAAGGCTACATCAACATCACTTTTGGACGCTACAGTTTTACCCTCCAAACCCCACGGTTGCTTGGTTTGGCCTGTGCAGGATTCCTCCACGTAGGCTGCGCGAGCCTTGTTGGCTCCTCCGGCGCCTCTCAGGACGCTGCAGCCCCCGTTTCGCCGCAAATTGAACCCGTGGCTGGTATGGCAGCACAAACCGCCATTTCGACCCCAGATTTAACCAATCCAAGCACTTTACTGTCTAAGCCCGATGAACAAAGTGATGAAATCGAGCCAGTGGCCGCCGAGACCGATCTTTGGTTCAAGGTGCGTGAAGGCATGATGTTGGATCATCGCATCGAGGAAAAGCGCGTTACCCAGGAACTAAGATGGTTGCGACAAAACCCCCAGTACTGGCGTCGACTGGCTCCCAGAATGCAACGCTATCTGCCGTATATCTATCAAGAGGTAACCGCCCGGAATTTACCCACAGAATTGGTGCTGCTACCTATTATCGAGAGTGCACTTGACCCCTATGCCTTTTCGCCCTACGGAGCCAACGGGTTGTGGCAGTTCATGCGCCCTACCGCAAAGCAGTACGGCTTGGTGATGACCGAACACTACGATGGCCGACGGGATGTGGTGGCATCTACCAAAGCTGCCTTGGACTTCCTTGAGGACTTGTACCGCCGCTTTGATGACTGGCCATTAGCGTTGGCAGCCTACAACGCCGGTGGAGGTACCGTATCGAAGGCTCTACGTCGCAGCGATAGCCGGGACTTTTTTCGTCAAAGACTACCCCGAGAGACTAAGGCCTACGTGCCCAGGTTGCTGGCGATCTCTGCCATCGTCGCTAACCCAGAAGCCTACGGCGTCACCCTACCCGTCTTGGAGGATACCAATCCTCTCCTTGTTCTGACGCTACCAGGCCCATTTGATGTCAGTGTCCTAGCCCGAACCCTGGACATGGACCCGAACCAAGTCTACGAATTCAATCCGGCATTGAAGCAAGCGCGCTGGAACGCCGTCGACTCTTTGCAGCTCATTTTGCCTACCAATTGGCAGACGGATACCAGGGCTCCTAGTGCCCCTAACGAGGTAACGACCCCAGAGAACGCGCTCCAATTGTCCCTGGAACCGCACCTTTCAACGCCAGTCCCAACGATGGACGATGCTAAAAGCGAAGCAATGGAGCGCCTCCGCAGTGTTCCGCCTAAGGAACGTATGGTTTGGCTTACCGTTGTCGTGGGCGCTGGCGACACCGTCAGCGACATTGCTTACAGACACGGTTTAAACGCAACCACATTGAGACAGCTCAACCAATTGGATAGCGACCTACTGCAAATTGGGCAAACACTTCGCATCCCCGTATCTAAGGCGTTAACAACGTCTGACAACGCCGACCTGACCACGTACACCGTGCGCAGAGGTGATTCCCTGTGGTTGATCGCCAAGCGCCAAGGCACAACCGTCACGAAGCTGGTAAAACTGAACAAGATCGGCCCTCGGGATTTACTGCGTATCGGACAGCGGATCAAGCTACCCAGCACCTCGGCGATTCCAGCACTGACAGACAGCCCGCCGAATAAGATACGCAAAATCCACTATCGGGTGCGCAGAGGTGACTCACTAAGCCGAATCGCCCAGCGGTTTCGTTTGCGTGTCGGAGACATTGTGCAGTGGAACGACTTGCAGCCCAAACGCTATCTGCAGCCAGGACAAGGCCTAACCCTTTACGTAGACGTTATCGGAGGGTAGCCCCTTCCCGCAACCGATACGGGAGAGATTCGCTAGTTGGCGCGACCGGTTTCGTGTTTCTTACCATTTAGCCGCCCGATGGGCGGCCTTCTAGCCATTCTGTCCGACGGGTCATCCGTATTTTATTGAGCCCGGGTCACGCCTACGGCTTCTTCAGCAGACGCGAAGAATGCCGCAAATTCCAGTTGCTGATCCCTAGCCTGTATCTGCTGGCCCAACTGGGCAACGAGATTGTCTTGAGTTGTGCTGACGTCTCCAGCAACCACTCGGGTTACCACCACCAAGGCACTGCCAGTGGACGTTGAGGTTGCATCAAGACTCTTTCCGCCTTCAGCAGGCCGAGGGAGAGAGAAGGCTTTCTCTAGCACCGCTTGAGGCGCTTGGTCCACTTGGTTTCGTGTGATCATCTCTCGAGTGGCCCAGCGTTTACCCAACTCGTTCGCCACATCCGAAACAGAGGCCCCTGAGGCCAATTGTCCCAGTGCCCGGGTTTTGTCTGCCTCAATTCGGCTTTGCGCAGATTCCAGCCGCAGTTGCTCTGCGATGGTATCTTTGACTTCTGCTAACGCCAGCTGAGTGGCTGGATAATGAGTGCTCGCACGAACCACTATGGCCCTTTCGTCGGCCAAACGCAGAACGGCGCTGTTTTCACCGTCTATGCCCTCTGGAGAGAACAGGGCTTCTAAGACGCCCGAGTTGCCAAAGATGGCCTGAGCAACCGCAGACTCTACTCCAACAGGTTGCGTACCGGCCTGAGTTACGCCTTGTGCCTGCTGAACATCAAGAGACAGGGCTTGGGCGGTTTCCGCTAGTCCGAAGCGTTCCTCAAATGCCTGCTGCTCCAACTCGTCGATCCTCGTTTCGTAAATCTCCAAGGCTGCGTCCGCGCGCACACTGGCTAGGATGTTGTCTTTTTCCTCTTCAAAACTTGGCACCTCTACATCACTGATCTCTTTCAATCGAATTAGGTGATAGCCAAATTCGCTACGTACCGGTTCGGAAATGTCACCGGGCGCTTCCAGGCCCCATAATGCGTCTTCAAATGCCGGATCAAAAGAGCCCTTTGTCACCATGCCCAAGTTGCCCCCGGCTTCAGCGGATCCCGGATCATCAGAAAGTTCCCGGGCCAGCGCCCCAAAGTCCTCGCCTTGAGCCAGGCGCTCGGCAGCGCTACGAATTTTGGCCAAGCCTGCGGCTTCGTCGGTGTCTTCGTCCACGATCACCAATATGTGATCTGAATCTCGCTGAGCGCTGTCGGCTCTGGCGACAATGTCTTGTTCGTAGATTTCTCGAAGCGCTTCTTCGCTATCATCAACTGACACCGAATCTTGAAGTGACGCCAGAGTCAGCTCTACCCACTCCACATCGACACTCTCTTCAGTCAAATAGGCATTGCCATCCTCAGCGTAACGCAAGGCAATATCGTCATCAGACACCTCTATGCTGGGCAGGTAGTCTGTTACATCAAGGTCTAAGTAGGCGATATCCCGACGCTGATTCAACAACGCGGTAGCACTGACGGTTTCCCAATCAACAGTGAAGGCCGTACTCGACACACTGGCCCGTAACAGCTCGGAGCCAAGCCCTTGGCGTACTTCGTCTATGAATTGCACCGGGGTGAAGCCCATGAGCTGCAACTGCTGACGATAAAGGGCTTCGTTAAACTGACCACCCACCTGATACGCCGGGCTTTCCAGCAAACGCTGGTTTACCTCAGCCTCAGACAGGCTAAACCCCAGCGAGCCCGCGGCCTGATACAACACCTGCCGATTGATCAATTGGTCTAGGGCATAGTTTTGCAACTGCAATCGGTCAATATCATTGGGGTCAAACTCTGGGCCCATCTGCGACAGTATCCGACGACGCTCGCGCTCGGTTTCTACCGAAAGTACGCCTTCATTGATGTCGTAATCTCCCACCTCAGCGATGCTTGGTGTGGTGCCCATAAAAAGATTTGTCGCGCCGAAGCCAAACAACGTCAGTACCAAAATAATCGCCACCACCAAGACTTTAAAGCCTGTGGATTGGGTCTGATCTCTTAGTTGTTGCAACATGTTTTCATCCTTGTCCGTCCGTTTGCGAGGTACTGCTCATCACATCGCAATAGCAAAAAAAAGGGCGCATTGGTGCGCCCTTAGATCGCGACTCACGTCGCTTGTTACCGGCCTTTTGGTTCAGCGCGTATTAGTTCAAAGCGTCTTTCAGCGCTTTACCCGCCTTAAATGCCGGCACCTTGGCTGCGGCGATTTGAATGGCTTCCCCTGTCTTAGGATTACGTCCAGCACGCGCTGCGCGCTCTCGTACCAAGAACGTACCGAAGCCGACCAATGCGACAGATTCACCGTTACTCAATGATCCAGAAATACCTTCCAAAACAGAGTCCACTGCCCGGGCAGCTGCTGCCTTTGGAATGTCTGCTGCTTCTGCTACGTGGTCTACCAATTCACTCTTGTTCAATTTTATGCCCCTCGCTTTTCGCCATGGTTAAGCTTGGAGGCGCCCTTGCTGCGCCAACGTTACCTAACTAATGCGAACTGTTAAAAAAAATCCTTTCGGACCCACATGATATATCAACCCTTTAGCCGTGTGGCAACCAATTACCGCGGTTAGCCAAAAGTATTTTGAAGGTTGACCCTAATGTGGGTTTATTCCCTGAGCATTTTCCTTTTCGGCTTTGCGCTCAGCAGGCGCTCCCTTCGGGTTATCGTCAGCTATGCGAGGTACAGGCATACGATCCAGTGCCACCTGCAACACTTCGTCCATCCACTTAACGCAGTGTATTTCTAAATCTTCTCTAACGTTCTCGGGGATCTCCGCCAAGTCTTTTTCGTTCTCGTGGGGAATGATCACGCGCTTCACACCACCACGATGAGCAGCCAATAGCTTTTCCTTTAATCCACCGATGGGAAGAACCTGACCACGCAACGTAATTTCACCCGTCATGGCCACATCAGCTTTTACCGGGATACCGGTAATCACCGAAACCATGGCCGTACACATTCCAATGCCTGCACTGGGACCGTCTTTTGGCGTTGCGCCTTCTGGTACGTGAATGTGCAGATCTGTTTTCTCGTGAAAGTCTTCCGGCAGCCCCAACACTTCGGATCGGCTGCGAACGAACGTAAGCGCGGCTTGAATGGATTCCTGCATCACGTCCCCGAGGGAACCCGTTTTGGTTTGTCGTCCTTTACCGGGCATGGAAACCGCTTCTATGTTCAGCAGTTCCCCACCGACTTGGGTCCAAGCCAAACCTGTAACGATGCCCACCTGATCTTTTTCTTCAGCACGACCGTAACTGAACTTTCGGACCCCACTGTAGTGGTCCAACTGCTCTGGGCCCACGACGGTTTTCGCGAACTTCCGAGGCTTTTTCTTTTTGCCTTTGTTTTCAGCATCCGCTTTCAATGACTGCTCTTTGACAACCTTACGCGCAATCTTGGCCACCTCGCGCTCTAGTCCACGCACCCCGGCTTCCTTGGTGTAATAACGAATCAGATCCGTTATGGCCGCCTCGGTGATTTCCAACTCTTCCGGCTTGAGACCGTTGTTCTTAATTTGTTTTGGCACCAAGTAGCGCTGGGCAATGTTGCGCTTTTCCTCTTCGGTATAGCCGGGCAACCGTATAACTTCCATGCGGTCCAACAGCGGCCCCGGGATGTCCATGCTGTTCGATGTGCAGACGAAGAAAACATTGGAGAGATCGTAGTCCACTTCCAAGTAGTGGTCGTTAAACGTGTCGTTCTGCTCCGGGTCCAACACTTCCAGTAGGGCGCTGGCAGGATCACCACGCATGTCCATGCCCATCTTGTCGATCTCATCGAGCAAGAACAGTGGGTTGACCACCCCTGCCTTGGACATTTTTTGAATCACTTTACCCGGTAGCGAGCCGATGTAGGTTCTGCGATGGCCACGAATTTCCGCCTCGTCTCGAACGCCGCCCAAGGCCATACGAACAAAGTTCCGATTGGTCGCCTTGGCTATGCTTTCCCCTAGGCTGGTCTTACCGACGCCGGGAGGTCCCACCAAACACAGCACCGGGCTCTTGGACTTGCCAACACGATTCTGTACCGCCAAGTATTCGATAATCCGCTCTTTTACTTCCGTCAGACCGTAGTGGTCTGCATCCAAAATTTCTTGGGCAGCGGCCAGATCTTTTCTAACACGGCTGCGCTTGCTCCAGGGTATGTTAAGCATCCAATCGACGAAGCCACGCACCACGTTGGCTTCTGCCGACATGGGCGCCATATTCTTGAGCTTGTTGAGTTCGGTCTGAGCTTTCTCTTTCGCTTCGGCAGGCATGCCGGCGTTTTCAATCTTTGCTTCTAGCTCGTCCAGTTCAGAGGCAGAGTCATCTCCCATCTCTTTCTGAATGGCCTTCATTTGCTCATTAAGATAGTAATCGCGCTGGCTTTGCTCCATTTGCTTCTTAACCCGACCGCGCACCTGTTTTTCAACTTGCTGTAAGGCCAGACCTGCATCCATGAAGCCGAGCAATCGCTCCATCCGGGTCTTGATCTCAACAGTTTCTAATATGGACTGGCGGTCGTGTATTTCCAGCGACATTTGAGCCGCCATCGTGTCCATGAGCCTAGAGGGGTCGTCTAGTCCTGATAGCGAGGCAAGCACCTCCTGTGGGATTTTTTTATTTCCCTGGGCGTACTGCTCGAAGTGTGAGAGCAGCGAACGCACGATAGCGTCGGCTTCCCGCCGTTCGATTTCCAGCTCCGGCTGTACGACGACCTCGGCGCGAATGAACTCGTCACTGGTGTCGATCTGCTTAACCGCTGCACGGCTGCCACCCTCGACCAAGACCTTCACGGTGCCATCAGGAAGCTTCAGAAGCTGCAAGATGGTAGCTACTGTTCCCATCTCGTAAAGGTCATCTGGGCCTAAATCAGCCTTCTCAGACTCTTTCTTCGCGACCAAGAAGATCTGCTTATCATCCGCCATGGCGGAGTCTAAGGCGACGATGGAGCTTTTGGTGCCGACGAAAAGCGGGTGAACGCCGTGAGGAAAGACCACCATATCGCGCAGTGGCAGAACCGGTAGCAAATCTCGAGGGGAATCAGTCATAGACAGTACTCAGGCTGTTGGTTTCGAACGAGCACTGTATACCGATCACAGTGCCCTCCACATCCCGTTGTCTGAGTCGCGTAGAACTATTGAAGCGGAAAGGTCTTAACCCTCCGGGTCCTTTATCTTCCGTTCTTGACTCTATCCGTCCGTGGGAGCAGCTTTCGCTTGATCAATGTTCTCGTATATCAACATTGGCGCGCTTTCTCCGGCAATAACGCTTTCATCGATTACGACTTTGCTCACCGACTCTGACCCCGGTAAATCATACATGGTGTCTAGAAGGACAGATTCAAGGATAGAGCGCAGTCCACGAGCGCCGGTTTTTCGCTCAGTAGCTTTTGCAGCGACCGCTTGCAGAGCATCCTCACGGAAATCTACTTCTACGCCTTCCATTTCAAAGAGTTTGGAGTACTGGCGGGTTAGCGAGTTCTTCGGCTCAGTTAAGATTCGCACCAACGCATCGTTGTCCAACTCGCCAAGAGTGGCAACCACGGGCAGTCTGCCGACAAATTCTGGGATCAACCCGTATCGCACCAAGTCCTCTGGCTCAAGGCTTTGCAGCGTTTCGCCGATGGTGTCGCGATCTGATTCGCCCTTAACTTGTGCGCCAAATCCAATGCCCGATTTATCCGAACGATCAGAGATCACCTTATCCAAACCGGCAAAGGCGCCGCCGCAAATAAATAGAATCTTGGAGGTATCTACCTGCAAAAACTCCTGCTGGGGGTGCTTGCGTCCTCCCTGAGGAGGAACCGAGGCGACAGTACCTTCGATCAACTTCAACAGGGCTTGCTGTACACCCTCGCCAGAGACGTCTCTGGTGATCGAAGGGTTGTCAGACTTGCGGGAGATTTTATCGATTTCATCGATATAAACGATTCCGACCTGTGCTCTGTCGACGTCGTAATCGCACTTTTGCAGGAGCTTTTGAATGATATTTTCGACGTCTTCACCCACATAGCCAGCCTCGGTAAGGGTGGTAGCATCGGCAATGGTAAACGGCACATCGAGGAGCCTAGCCAACGTCTCAGCCAGCAGGGTCTTGCCGCAGCCGGTCGGACCGATCAGCAAGATATTGGATTTGGACAGCTCAACATCGTCTTTCTTCGCGCTGTAGTTCAACCGCTTGTAGTGGTTGTAAACAGCTACAGACAGCACCTTTTTCGCCTGATCTTGCCCAATGACGTATTCGTCAAGAATGGCCTTGATCTCGGTGGGTACCGGAAGCTTGGCGGATTCACCGCTTTGCGCAGCCTCAGACACCTCTTCGCGGATGATGTCGTTGCATAGCTCAACGCACTCGTCGCATATAAAAACAGAGGGTCCAGCAATAAGCTTGCGCACTTCGTGCTGGCTCTTGCCACAGAAAGAGCAATACAGCAGCTTGCCTGAATCGTCCCCTTTGCTACCTTCTTCTGACATAACTTCCTCTTCTTGATCCGACCAGCCGCCCCTAGGACAGCCAGTATGTGCAACTATTTCGACCAGCCCTAGGCTGAGTCCTCTTCGCGCAACGATGACCTTACATTGCTTCCAGCGGCCCGTATTTGCAAGCCCGAAAACGAGACCCTGTAGGCCTCTGAGGGCTCTTTACCTAGCCTTCAGTCTTGGCCTGCCGGCTGTCTTGTACTAAATCCACCAATCCGTACTCTTTGGCTTCCTCTGGACTCATCCAAAAGTCGCGATCTGTGTCCTTCGCAACCCGTTCAATGTCTTGACCGGTGTGTTCGGCGATGATTTTGTTCAAGCGCTCCTTGGCTAGCAAAATCTCTTGGGCCTGAATTTCTATATCCGCGGCAACCCCTCGAGAACCGCCGGCTGGTTGGTGGAGCATCATTCGCGAGTTCGGTAGCGCGATGCGCTTACCGGGTTCCCCTGCCGCCAGCAAAAACGCTCCCATACTGGCCGCTTGCCCGACGCACAACGTGCTGACTTGGGGACGAATGAACTGCATAGTGTCGTAAATGGCAAGACCTGCGGTAACAGACCCTCCGGGAGAATTGATATACAAATTAATATCTTTGTCGGGATTCTCCGACTCCAAAAAGAGCATCTGAGCCACAATCAGATTGGCCATGTGATCTTCCACGGGGCCAACCATAAAAATGATGCGCTCTTTCAGCAACCGGGAGTAAATATCGTAGGAGCGCTCGCCCCGAGCAGTTTGCTCTACCACCATGGGCACCATGCCCAGACCTGTTATCGGCGTCATCTGAGAGCCTCCTGTATTGCTGTTCTTATCATCCAATGGATTCGATCCTTTACGTTCGAGCCTATTGCACTCGTAAGGCGCTGTGCCGTTGGCCAAGCCCCAGATTATTTTGTCTGTTCTTCGGTGGGTTCAGTTGTCGAATCATCGTCTTCGCCCTCGATAGCCGGCGGTGCGATGGCAGCGCCACTGATGACCTCAGAGTAGCTTGCAACAACCTCTTCCACTTCCGCAGAAGCCATAATGTGGTCAACTACCTGATCTTCAAGCACTGACATCTCAATATTGCCCATTTGCTCCGGATTGCTGCGGTACCACTCAATCACTTGGTCCGGCTCGCCGTAGGGTGCTGCTAGCTCTTGGAGCTTGGCATCGACTTTCTCAGCGTCAGCCACCAACTCGCCTGCGCTAATCACTTCGTTAACGATAAGACCAACCTTGACCCGCTTTTCTGCTTGATCGTGGAATAGCGCATCGGGCAGATCCAAGCTTTGGGCTTGGCCCGGAGGCATTTGAAATTGCCCCATCATCTGCTCTTTGAGCACGTGGATCTCTCTATGCACAATATCGTGGGGAATCGGAAATTCATGTATATCCGACAAACCGTCCATAACTTGCTGTTTGATCTGATTTTTTATGGAGGCCTCAAGCTCACGATCCATGTTCGATTTGACTTCTTCTCGGAACGCTTGTTCGCCCCCTTCCTCAATACCGAACTTCTGAAAAAACTCGTCATCCAGCTCTGGAAGCTGTTGCTCGGTTACTTCTACTACCTTCACTGAGAACTGAACGGTCTTACCTTGAAGCTCTTCAGCGCGGTAGTCTTCGGGAAATACAGCGTCAAAGGTGCGTTCTTCACCAGCCCCTAAGCCGATCACTCCTTTGTCAAAGTCCTCGATCATCTGACCCTGCCCGATGGTGAAAGACATCCCCTCGCCGCAGGCCTCTTCTACCCGCTCGCCATCAAGCTCACCGGTAAAGTCCACTTTCACCTGGTCGCCGTCTTGTGCCGGTCGCACTGCTGGTTCTTGGGTGGCGTGTTGGTCGCGCAAACGCTCGATCATGGTTTCAAGGTCCGCGTCCTCGATCACTGCCGAGGGTCGCTTCACGCTGATTTTGCTGAAGCTGCCAAGCTCGATGGTCGGGAACACATCAAACGTGGCGGTAAATTCAAAATCAATACCGGGGTCCATTTTCACTACGTCGAGCTTTGGTGCGCTAGCCGGATTCATCTCTTCCTGCTGAACCGCCGTCATAAAGCTGCTCTGCATCATTTCGCCGGCTACTTCAGAGCGCACGGCATTACCAAATCGGCGGCGTACTTCTCTCATGGGCACCTTTCCGGCACGGAAACCCGGTATTTTAACCTGACCCCGGGCGCTTTCTAGACGGTTCGTTATTTGCGCTTCAAAGGTGTCGCTGTCAATTGCAATGGTCAGGCGTCGTTCCAGACCAGCCAATGTTTCGATGGATACATTCATACTTTTGGTAATCAACTCAAGGTAAAGCAGTAGCACGGCATGAAAGCGCCACAGCGACGAGAATCGAAAACCTCGACTCCCACCGTAAAGCAGCACCGCCGTGCGGTTAGTGGGCGCGATTATGCCCTATCTGATGTGAAAATGGTGCGGATTTGATGCTTTCGGCCCTTGATTCCCGGGGCCTAGGGCGAATCCACCCTAGGCATACCGAAAGGCTTTGAGTTTTCTGTTGAAACTCCAGGCGCTCGCCGCTCTTGTCCCTACAAAATCGCGCCGCTCAGTTCGATATCGGCAAACTGCCAAGCCGCATCGAAATGGTGTCTCACCTCGTCCGCTTCATTACTTTTGCCCTGGGCTTCCAAACTTTGAGCCAGACCGAACATGGACCACCCATTGTGGGGATAAAGCTCTAAATCGCGCCGAAATACCGCCTCGGCTTCGGGGAGCTGCCCGTTAGCCAACAGCGCTGCCCCCAAACTCTGCCGAGTTGGGTAGTACCAAAATGGCGGCTCGGTGTAGGGCAGCAAATCCTGAGTCGCCACCGCTTGCTCGAAATGCTCAACCGCGATGTCGTAATCACCCTGCCGGTAGGCAATCTCACCCTGGAGCAGCTCGATGGCTATGCCTACAAGCATAGATCCAGGATAATCTCGGCTATCCAAGAAGCGAACAGACACATCGTCTTTCAGGGGGATCAGGGCCCCTAGCTCTGCCTTGGCATCCAAGGTTTGACCCTGTGCGGCAAAGGCGACACCGCGAGCATAGTGCCAAATGGATTTGGCAAACATGAAACCTTCATGGGGGTGGGGTTCCGCCAGAATTTCGTCCCACTTGCCGAAGCGAACCAACGACAACAACGGCACAGTTCGGAAAAACTCGACCGTAGGAAAGGCTTTTACCTGTTCGACTCGAACATTGGCCACCACTCGCCGGGCACTTTCTATGCTCAGCGCACTCTGGCCCTGCATGGTCGATGCCGCCCAAAGAAAGTGGATGTTATGCGGGTAGTATAAGGCTGGATAAAAGCCCTGAGCATTACAGGACGCGATGTAGGCTTCGTTCACGTCTGCGGCTTTAATGTTGGCCTCAGCCGCATCGTTATAACGACCAATGCGGTAATAAATGTGGGACGGCATGTGCACCAAGTGCCCGGCTCCCGGCACCAGGTTGGCCAACCGGTCCGCGGCAGCCTCGGCCCGACCGGGGTCATTGGAAGCCTCTAAGGCATGAATATACAGGTGTAAAGCCAGCGGATGATCCGGCTCCTTCACCAGCACCCGATCCAGAGAATCGATTACCGCAGATGTTTCTGGTTTTGCGATACCGTCATCAGACCAGTAGTTCCAGGGCATGGTATTCATTAGCGCCTCAGCATAGATGGCAGCAGCCGTCATATCCTCAGGGTACTGGCCGGCCAACTCACCCATGGCGGCGGCCCATGCCAAATCTAGGGGCTCGCGCGGGGTGTCGGGGTTACCGTTGTAGCGCTGTGCCAATGCGTCGATATAGGCACGCTCTCTGGGACTGACCGCTGCCTTGAGAGCCTCCGCTTGACTCAGGGCGGCAAACGCGGCTTTCCGGTCCGCCGCAGACATGATGACTTTGCCCTTACTGGTCACATTGATATTTGGCCCGGTGGCCAGCGCTTCACCCCAGAAGCACATGGCGCATGACGGATCTAAGGTTTGGGCTGCGCGAAAGCTGCGAATGGATTCGGCGTGGTTGAAAGCGAAAGATAGCACCATGCCTTGATCGAAATACCGCTGAGCATCGGCACTGTCAGTGGTAATTGGCATTTGGTAGTCGCTCATGCCATCAAATAAAGGCGCGCCAGCTCTCTGAGCCAACGCTAACTGGTCTGACTTCACGGCATTTTCCGAATCTGACTGCTCGCTGCTGGACTCGGGTGCCGCGCACCCTGCTGCCAGAACCAGCAGCAGTCCTATACCGAACAGGCTTCGTAATCGATTTCTCATGGTGCGCTCCCCTTCTTTTGTCGCTTTGCTTATTGCTCTATTTCTTTTTTTACGTCTTATTCTTCTACGTCTTCTTTTTTACGTAGTGCTTCGTCATGAACGACCTAGCTCTACGATTACCTGATCCGCCGAAACCTTAGCCACCTTCTCGCTCTAGCCACGCATTGAAACGTGGCTCACGCTTCTCACGGAAGGCAAGCCCCCCCTCCTTGGCGTCTGGGTGGTGGTCAGATATCGCCGTTTTCGCAGCGATCTCGTCCAAGGATTGCTCAAAAATCATGTCCGCGGCATTGTAAATTGAACGCTTTAGCAAGCGCTGGGCCACTTGAGGACCGTTGGCTAAATCCTGGGCCATTTCCATGACGCGACCCTCTAGCTGCTCATCAGCAACCACCTCATGCAGCAGACCAAGATCCAAGGCCTGTTGAGCGGTCACAATCCGCTTGTTCATAAAAAAGTCCATGCTCTTCGCCACACCCATGAGTTGAACACACAGATATTGACCCCCTTCATCCGGCAACAAACCAAAGCGCAGCGTGGCACTGCCCAGCCTTGCGGAGGTGGCTGCAATTCGAAAGTCACAGGCTAAGGCCATGGTCATACCGGTTTGAATTGCGAGGCCATTAATCGCAGCTATGGCAATTTTGTCGCAATTGCGTAACGCCAAGTTTAGGGTCTGGGACAGATGCCTGAGACCTTCATAGGTGCCGATTTCGTTGTCGTGGCCCCGAGGTATTGGTGGCATAAGCGCCTGGCCAGGAATGTCTTTGTTCTGACCCGAAATATCGTCACCGGCGCAGAACGCTCGCCCGCTTCCCGTAAATACCAGCACCCGCACCGCATTGTCCATTTGTGCTTGATTGATGGTCTCGATCAAGTCGCGCTTAATACCATGGGTGAAGCCATTTAACCGATCCGGGGTATTGAATTGAATCCAAGCAATACCCGGCTCCCCAAGGGTTACCGTAAACCCAGTAAATTCGCCCTGACGCATATAAATCTCCCCCTTCGCTACTCAACGCCTCTTTTCTTCACCGCCTGTCCCAGTTGACAGTCAAACCGGCTTCGGAGCCTAAACAGTAATCCGGCCTCATCTTTGTGTACAGGGACTCTTGCCTTGGCTTGGGACCATCTCGTCGAGGCAGTTTCGCCGAGTAGCATTACCTTCTATATTGGCGCCATCCAATTCTCAATTAAACCTGCGAGCCCTGTCATGAGCCACCTGCTATTCGACATCCAAGATCATGTAGCAACCCTGACCCTCAACCAGCCAGAAAAGCGGAATGCTTACAGCCCAGAGATGGCGGTAAAACTGACCCAATACCTCAGGGAGTGCGACACGAATCCCGACGTGCGGGTGGTTATCATCACCGGCGCTGGTGACGCGTTTTGTGTGGGCTTAGACCTCAACGATGTACGTGAGCGAGGCGAACAGGGAGAGCCCGAAGAAACTCTAGGGCATCCAACACAACGAGTGCTTCGCACCTATCCTTTCCAGATTTCCAAGCCGGTTATTTGTGCCATCAATGGGGCCGCCGGCGGCTTTGGCGCCGCTTATCCCCTGACCTGTGATATTCGTCTTGCGGCAAAAGAAGCCAACATCGCTTTTTCGTTTGTGAAATGGGGACTGATTCCTGAGATGGGCACAACTTGGCTGCTGCCACGATTGGTCGGCATTGAAAAAACCTCGGATTTGTTGCTCACCGGTCGCAAAGTCTCTGGCAGCGAGGCCGCGGCCATGGGCTTGGTGTTAAGAGCCGTGCCCCGGGCAGACTTGATGGATGAAGCCCGAACGCTGGCCCAAGAAATCGCCATTGGCTCATCGCCAACAGCAGTCTCTATCGTCAAGCGAATGACTTGGGGCCGAATGCAAGACGACGGTGAACTGTACAAAGCCATCTATGAAGATGACGACGCCATTGGATGGGCCATTCATGGCCCCGACGCGGCAGAGGGAAGCAAGGCGTTTTTTGAAAAACGTCCGGCAAACTGGGTGGATGTAGAGCCGAGCCAGCTACCTGACTTTGGCAAGCGCAACGCCAACCCCTTCGGCAACGGCTAGCGTGAATCGCTAGCTTGACGCTATGAGTACCACAATCTGAAAACCCAGCTCAACGGCATCATCGATGCCAGGAACGAGCAGAACAGCTAGCGCCGTGACTACTATCACTGCGGCAATTCGCGTGAGCGTGCTCTTCATGGTGTATCTCCAACAGTCCCTCGGGGCTGGGCTTCAAACATCCACAAGTCGCCAGAATCGATGGCCGCAGGCGTTGCACGGGACGGATATTTCTTGTTCATCGTTGCGGTCAGGGCCTCAAGGCCTTCGCCACTGGTGACTCTAACCAACTGACGTTCGTAGCGAGTACCGTTAATTCGCAATACCGCTCTGCCGTCACGCTCAGCCTGAGCGGGCCAGCTCTTCCAAAGCTTGCCCACCGTGCTATTCATGTAGCCAGACCAGACATAAATTTTGCCCTCATCTGATGCCGTCCATATGCGTCTTGACTGCACAGGATCCAAGAGTTGCAACTCAAGAGTGTCAACGTCATTGACGAAGCTCCAGTCGGGCTCAGCCCCTTGATAGAGCTCACCTGATACCAGCTCACCACCGGAAAACACTCGGTTGGGACCATCTGCAAAGCGCTGTTTTATGGCCGCGGTCACAACCGCTGTCGCCAGCACCAGCAATATCCAAAGGCCTATAACCCCCACTCGCTTCATGATCTGCATGTTTCCCTCTAGCCCCTCTTTGGTAGGTTTCTAACACTTTTATAGTGACGGCACCGTTTTGCGCCGTCCTGCCTTCGCCAGCCTAACACCCAGCTCAGGGAATATCTAAAACCGTCATGGCCTCTTGAATTTCTTGTTGGCGTGGCTGCATGTCATCGATGAAATGCCCGTGAGTGGGTATGTAGAAAAGACCATGATCCATACCTCGCAAGGCTGTATCTGCACATTGTTCGGGCATGATCAGACCGAGCTCTGCAGGAGCGGCGGCTGGATCCGGCAGCCCTCCTGAGATGAGCGGTGTATAAACTGCACCAGGCATCAGCACATGTAGGTCGACGTCCGCAAATTTTGGATCGATACGCATCCATTCCATCGCAATCAGCAGTGCGTGTTTGGTCGCACCGTAAAAAGCCATTTTCGATCGTTTCACAGCAGAAGGCAGACTCAGGGAGTTTTCTGAGGCCGTGACCATCAAACGGCCATGCTGGCCATTTTGCGAAAGCACCCGGCAATAGGCTTGGGCAATTTTCAGACCTGCAAACACATTTACCTCAAACAACCTCGTTACCGCACTGCTGTTGTTCATATCTTCGTCCATTACACTGCGACCGAAGCCAAAACCTGCATTGGAGCAAATCAAGTCCAGACGACCGCTGATCGCGAAGCTTTGCTCCACCAGTCCAGCCGCAGCTTCTGGGTCTGATAAGTCACAGGTGATCGCTCGGGCATCATCACCGAGCGACCCGACGGTTTCTGCAAGGCGGGCTTCATTACGATCAGCGCAGATTACTCGGGCACCCCGAGCATCCAGTTGAGCCGCCAAGGCCGCGCCGATACCCGACGCGGCTCCTGTCACAAGGACAGTGGTGTCGCTGTAATCGATCATACCGATCTCCCATTTTTGTTTGATTCTTAGGTCAGCCTACCTACGAGCAAGCCGACCTTGCTGACCGGCTTATAACAGGCTGGGGTTAATGCTATCTCGGATTGATCCAAATCGGCGAGGACCAAGCTCGCTCTTGAATCGTGGCCTGCAAATCCGACCTCGGTTCAACGCCTGCGCGAAGTGCATCCCAGGTAGACCAGCGGCAGGTAGGATTTTCCAGCACCCTTGCGTAATAAAAAGCTTGTTGCTGCGGGTCGTAGTTTGGATCCCGCCAGACGCCCTTGATCTCTGGGGAACCCTCGCTGGCAGGAAATGAGCAGTCCGCCAGATTGACTGCAGCGCCATTATCCGGACATCGGTGGCTTACTGGATCAACCGATGCTCCATCGGCGCAAGCCATGTCAAAGACCTGTTCCTGGACCTCTCCAGCATCAATCCAACCCTTGATCACCTGCAGTCGTTGTAGCGGCGCAGATTGTAGGTCTTGCGTTGCCCAGCCAAAGAAGACCGGGCTGCCCTGATCCTCGCTGAGCAATTCGGAACCCATGGAGACGCCGGTAGCGTAGGCGGATGTAACGGTTTCAGCACTCAGATCGAAACCACCGAAAAACCTCAGCCGAATCCGCGGACCCGAGGTAGCGAAGGTTTCTTTGCGACGAAAGGCATCGTAAATGGAGCCCCGGGTATTCGTTTCGGCCCAAACCCCGGTCAAACCCGAAGCCCCCCAAGTTTCGAAAGCGCCTCTGGCGTAACTGCCCTGCGGCGTTTCAACCACGGTTAATCTGCCGGCTTCGGTCACAATCTTTTGTTGTTCCGCCGTGAGCGGCACGGAGCCGCGATAGGCACCACGACCATCCATCAAAGCAACCTTGGAAACGTAATTGTCTTCCTCTACGGAAGATGCTGCGTTGTGGGTATCTGAGGCACCGATAAAACCAAACTTGTAAGGGTTAATACCGGTTTCCTGCTCCAGCAACATTCCGTTAAGAAGCGCTTGCCGAACATAGGAGCCATTGGGTTCGCTGGGCAAGGAAGTTGCAACCCGGAAAGGCATGATCTCGAAATCTGCCCACTCATCTCGGGTTGAAAGCGCGGGATGGGTTTCACTGGTGCCTTTTACCTGAGTGATCTCGACTAAGGGTTCGTTGCGAAGACGCTGGGCTGCATAAGCTGTGTCTATGGGCTGGCCACTAAAGTTCACAAGCTTGAACATCTGGCCGTTGGAACCGTTGGAGTTGTGGGGAATCGCTAAAGACTCCACGCCGCGTGCCCGGAGTTCGTCCATCCATCGCCATAGGCCCTCAGGATCTTGATTCTGGAAGCCGGAAAACGGCAGCGCCGGCAATCTGTCGGTGTCGCGAAAAATCACGTTGCGGTGCAAATTCCCCTGATCAGGCGATGTGGCGGTGTATTCATAGGCAACAAACGTGGTGAACTTATGGGGTTCATAGTGGCGCTTGGCCGCCTCGACTATGTCGGACCAGGCCAGGCGAGCGGCATCGTTAAGCATCTGTTGATCCAGCTCACCCGCCATCAGTTCGCCAATGGCCGCACGCAAATAACTTACAAAGGTCTGGCCTCTAATTGGCAGGCTCTCATCGTTAAGGTTTGTTGGGGCATTTAGGTTGTGAAGTGGCCGATTAAGGTCCAACTGACCCAACGTGGTTGAAGGATCCGAACCTGCCTTGAGCGCCCCCAAAAACGCTGCGTGATCGGTGATGGCGTAAAAATCCAAGGGGCGCTGCAGCTTCATCTGGTGCCCTGAGGGATGCGCAATTGCCTCCCCTCGAGCATAGCGATACCCATCATCTGGCGTTGCAATGGTGCCGAAGGCGAAGGCATCGAAAGAATAAGCGGTGTGCACATGCAGGTCACCAAAATAGGCTTCCCGGCGACTGCTCTGTTCAGCATCTGCTGCAAACAGCTGCGTCTGTTGACTAAAAGAACTGGCCAAAAAACTGCGCATAGCGGCTTGAGCAACTCCCGCCTGTGGCGCCTCATCCAGTTGTGGAACCTCTTCTTCCTGGCCACAGGCCGTCAACAGAAGCGAGACGAAACAGGCTGATAAAAAAGTGACGAACTTCATTGAGATCCTCGAAAACGTGTTGGGCCGGGATGACTTATTGGGGCAGCAAGGGGTACCTGAGCTATTGATACACACATCATATAACAGCAGCGAAATCCTGCCATCCGGTGTGCTGCTTCGCCAAAGCGCGTTGGCTATGCCGCTGACGGTAATGATAACCTCCCTCCCCTTCCCGTTTCGGGACCATTGCCGAGATCGCTATGAACCAGCGCGCTAGACGCCGCCTATCGCCAGAAGACCGCCGCAATCAACTGCTCGACTGTGCGCGTCAGATTATCTTGGACCACGGCCTATCAACTCTTACGATGGAACGCCTAGCCACCGAGGCAGGCGTGAGCAACCCACTGATTTACAAGTATTTTGACACGCGACTACATATGCTTCAGGCGCTGTTGATCCGGGAATATAAAGCGTTCCGAAAATCCTTTGTACGAATCGACTCCAGCGATGGTAATTACCGCACCGCTCTACGCGGTTACGTCGA
Source organism: Pseudomonadales bacterium (assembly GCA_029248675.1). Lineage (GTDB taxonomy): Bacteria > Pseudomonadota > Gammaproteobacteria > Pseudomonadales > Azotimanducaceae > UBA4421. Next base: position 19,973 of record JAQWIX010000190.1, read on the forward strand.
TGTTAATTTCCAGCAATTTGCCGGTGGCGATATTGTGAGCATTTTGCTGAGCCAGGCCGATGTGCGACAGGCCGTGAAAGAACAAGAACGCTCCCGTTACGCCCCCTTCTTTATCAAGGAACTGGCCAGTGAATTTGGCCTTTCAACCCGACTCGCCGAACGCATTGTCGTGTTGGCTTCAGGCGCATCCATTGCCGCCGCCGAGCATCACAGCCGGATCGGCGGCGACCGAGAATCCCAGATCGATCAAACCGTTGATTTCATTCTTGGCGGCATCGAGGCATTGCGAAAACAAGCGTCGAACTAAGCAAGCGCTCTAGCGCCAACCTTGCCCACACCCCGAAGCTGGCCCGTTTTCACGCAACTACAAGCAAAGATAGTCCTCGTAGTTTTTGCCGTAGAAACGATCCAGCTCTTCAGCTGTCGCACTGACTGCATCCAAGCTCCGCTCGTAGGCACCAAAGGGATCTTTACCGCCTTCCGGGTGCGGGTAGTCGGTATTGAACATCAAGATGTCCTTGCCCACGTTGCGCAAAATCCACCCGGCATTTTCCGTATGCAAGGGCGCAACTCGAATCTGACGCTGAAAATACTCTGAAGGCTTCAGGCTCAGAGCCTTCAAGTTTTTATCGAACTTACCGAGTAAGGAAACACCCATATCAAGGTTCATCAAGGACGCGGGTACCCAGTTAGCCCCTAACTCAATGATGCCAATCTTGAGCTTCGGAAAGCGCTCCAAAACCCCGTCATAGATCATGCAGGTTAACCACCGTTCAATTGTGTGGTGAATCACAGGCAAATCTTTTGGCTTGGTGGTTTCGATGTTGCCTACGTTGCCCTCTAAAACCCGCTCCACCCCGGTATTCATATAAACCGATGGCATGTTCTGACCACTACCGATGTGCAGGGTCACTGGCACGCCAGCGTCCTGTAGCATTGCCCAAAGGGGATCGTAGGCGATATGAGACGGCGCCCGCCCCTCCACCGCATCAGAGCCGATCCAAATAGCATTGATGCCCAGCTCCAGCGCCAACTTCAAAGACGTTTGGGCGCGCTGGGGATCGCGTAGCGATAGGTAACCCACCGAAAGCAACCGTGGGTCATCTGCACAAAAGTCCGCCATGCCTCGGTTCAAGGCATCGCAGCCCCCGTAGACCACGTCCAAATCTTTCGATCGAGCGAAGCGCCCAGCACCCACCGACGGAAAAATCAGTTGAGACGATATACCCATAATGCCAAGGGCATCACTGCGCTCCTTTTTTTCAACCGCGCCGTAAGCACTCCACATGTTTCGCTTGCCGGGATGGGCAAAAATGTCGGACTTAAGCGCTTCGGTAAGTTCCGGATCGCCACCGGCAAGCCGCTTGTCTGCTGCGGCAATGATGGGATCCAGCGCCGGCATATCTAAGTCGAAGACGCCCTTATCAAGATTCTCTCGGACATACTGGGTAGCATAACTTTCCAGCCAACCGCGGCTCTCGATTATGTGACTGTCTGCATCGTTGATCACTCTGCCTGTTTGATGGGACATATCGCCTTCCTTTTGCTTTCACTCAGAACTCTATTATATGAACAGTATAATAGCATTCCGGCATAGAAACACACCCCATCAGCCGGATCAAAACCCAGTTTGGCACATGCTCTTTTTACGAAACGACCTCATGCCCATGTCTGGACTAACCAAACCGGCACTGTGGGTTGTCGGGGCTCTTTGGAGGAACGTTGGATCTAGCGATGCCATGCTGACAAAAAAGAGTTGTGCCGACGAAACCAGCGCCATCGTGAAAGGTTGAGAGGAGCTGCCAAGGTTTTGTAGCAACACGCTAAGACACTGCCGGGAAAAGCGGAACTGCATTTGTAATAAACGGGCCGTTACAAATGAGTAAAAAATGGGGTGGACGATGGGGCTTGAACCCACGACCGCCGGCATCACAAGCCGGAGCTCTACCAACTGAGCTACGCCCACCATTGAGGCGCGGAAGTATAAGTGCGCAGCTAGTGCAACGCTAGGCTTTTCACCGGAAGATTTGCATTGGGTATCGAGAGCGAGGCTTTCGAAGGACGCAGAACCAACGGTGGTGCGGTGCTCGAGTCCTCTACAACTTCCACTCACTGAAAGCTTTATCTAATGCCCCACAGTGTCTCGGAATAGCGCCCCCGGCAGACGCACAACCAACGGTTGTGCGGTGCGAGTGCCAAATCGCTTACCAGCGATTTGGGTTGAACGAGCACTGTTCGAGTCCTCGATAACGGTCGTCTACAAAGGCTCTCTTTAAAGCCCCACGTTCAACCAGAATGGCGCGCCCGGCAGGACTCGAACCTGCAACCCTCGGCTTAGAAGGCCGATGCTCTATCCAGTTGAGCTACGGGCGCTTTGACTTGCCGCATTAATCTCGGGTACTTGTCTTCTAGGACTTCACCCCGATCTCCGGCTCCAGCAAGTTTACCGTAATCTGCGCCGAATGTTCGCTTTAGTAGGTGATGCGGCTCCAAATACCGCAATGCAAGCAGAGTCCAACGACAACGAAACAAATTCTTTATTGTCCCTAGCTGGAGACTATTTGAGCTATTGGCAGCCTCTACGTTCCTTGGGATGATTGAATGCCTACTTCCCAGTTCAACCCAAGG
>JAQWIX010000006.1 GCA_029248675.1 Pseudomonadales bacterium
CAGCTCCACACCATGGTAGGCCTGCTGGGTGGGCGTCACCCAATCACAGCGGTGGGTGTCTAGATCTTCCAAGGACAAAACACCGCCAGCCTTAGCGCTTGCGGCCACCATGGCCTTGGCCAGTTCCCCTCGGTAAAACGCCTCCCCTTTGGTATCACGAATCAGGCGCAAACTTTTAGCCATGTCCGGCCGTTTAAAACGCTCACCGGCCTTGGGTGCAGGCCCAAAGTGGGCGTACCAATCCGGATAGTCATCGTAATAGTGCTCCAGCATCTGCCAGTAATAGGCGCTTTTCGGTCCCACCAAAAAACCAGCCTCCGCGTAGTGAATGGCAGACTCAAACAAAGCCGCAAATGGCAGCTTGCCAAAGCGTTCACTCATAGCGACCCAACTGGATACAGCCCCAGGCACGGTAACGCTGTCCCAGCCCAGTTCGGGCATGCGTTTCATTCCGGCAAAGCGCGACATATCCCAACCCATGGGCGCTCGGCCTGAGGCATTGAGACCCTTCACTGATTCACCATCCCAAAGCAGACAAAAGGCATCGCTGCCTATGCCGTTGTTGTTCGGCTCCACCACCGTCAAGGTGATGGCCGCAGCCAAGGCTGCATCAACCGCATTACCGCCCGCTCTAAGCGCCTGCAGGCCAGCCTCGGTGGCAAGTGGCTGAGATGTTGCAACGAGGTTATCTGCCGCCACCGGCGAGCGAGCCGATGGATATGCTTGTTTTGGGTTGTACAAGGTAGCCTCCTAAAAGCGATGATCTGCTGAGCGCCATAGTGACTCATATGGCCTGTGGATGCCTCTGGAACTGGAGCCCTAGTTACGCAAGGGCGCGCCACGCAGGTGCTGGCCAGACCCCAGAGGAAGTCCAAGAAAAAGACGAAGTCCAAGAAAACACCAAAACCAAGACAGAGCCGTTGTTTGTGCTAGGCAACAACACCGTTGTTTGAGAACCTTAGCCCGCCAAATCGCTCTGAGACTGCCAGTGACTTACCCCCTAGACCCCGAACTCTTCGACCAAGCTTCCGGCTTGGTGTCACAAATGACCTTGGAGGAAAAGGCGGACTTTTGTTCCGGCAAGGATTTCTGGCACCTGCCCGGACTGGAGCGCCTGCAAATCCCCAGCATCATGGTTACCGACGGCCCTCACGGATTGCGCAAACAGGGTCAAAATGCCGACCACATGGGGGCTCACCGAAGCATCCCCGCCACGTGTTTTCCCACGGCCTCAGCCCTGGCCAGTTCCTGGGACCTGTCGTTGATGGAAACCGTTGGCAAAGCCTTGGGTGACACGTGCGTAGACGAAGACGTGAGCGTGCTGCTTGGCCCGGGGATGAACATTAAACGCAGCCCCTTGTGCGGCAGGAATTTTGAATACTTTTCCGAAGACCCCATGCTCAGCGGACAAATCGCTGCGGCCTTGGTGAACGGGATCCAATCTCAGGGTGTCGGCGCTTGCCTTAAACACTTCGCCGTCAACAACCAAGAACTCGGCCGCATGTACAAGGACGCCATCGTCGATGATCGCACCCTGCGGGAAATCTATTTGCGAGGCTTTGAAATCGCGGTGAAGACCGCCAAACCTTGGACGGTCATGTGTGCCTACAACCGCCTTAACGGCATCTACTGCAGCGAGCACGACTGGCTGCTGAATCAGGTGCTGCGGGAAGAGTGGGGCTTTGGCGGTGCGGTCATGACCGATTGGGGCGCCGCCAACGACCGCCCGAAGGGCGTGGCTGCGGGCTTGGATCTGGAAATGCCCAGCAGTGGGGGCATCAACGATGCGTTAGTAGCCCAAGCCGTGCGCGACGGCACTTTGGATGAAGCCTTTCTGGACCAAGCGGTAGCTCGCAATATCGCTCTGAGTTTGTCCAGCCAGCAACGGCAAAAACCTTCGGGAGATCTGGACCTGGATGGACAACACGACTTAGCCAGAACCGCTGCAGCCCAATCTTGTGTGCTGCTAAAAAATGACGGCAACCTGCTACCCATCGTCACCAGTGCGTCAGTGGCCCTCATCGGTGCCTTTGGGCAGAAGCCGCGCTTTCAGGGGGCTGGAAGCTCCCAAGTCCGCCCCACTAGAATCGAAACTCTGTTCGATGCTCTAAGCGCTGAAGTCGCCAACCTCACCTACGCAGCCGGGTACGACCCGGTGCAAAGCGCCCCAGACCAAGCCCTTATCGATGAAGCCGTTGCTCTAGCCGGACAGGCCGATGTAGCCGTGGTCTACGCGGGCCTGCCCGGCATTTACGAGTCGGAAGGCTTTGACCGCGCACATCTTGACCTACCCGAGCAACACAATGCTTTGATACGAGCGGTATGCGCCGCGAATCCCAAAACCATCGTAGTGCTGGCAAACGGGGCACCGGTGACCATGCCTTGGCTCGAGGAAGCAGCTAGTGTTCTCGAGGGTTACTTGGGCGGACAGGCCGGTGGCGGCGGCATAGCCCAAGTGCTGTTGGGGCATCAGAACCCCTGTGGCAAGTTGGCAGAGACCTTCCCCCTAGCCCTCAACGACGTGCCCTGCACACCATTTTTTCCCGGCAAGAATCGCCAGATGCAGTACCGAGAAGGCGTCTATGTGGGTTATAGGTACTTCGATACCGCTGAACGGGGCGTTCTATTCCCCTTTGGTCACGGCCTAAGCTACACCACCTTCGACTACCTTGAAGCCAGTGCGGTCAACGACACCCTTAAAGCCGACGGCCTACTGGAACTTCAGGTGACTTTGCGCAATAGCGGCCCCCGCGCCGGGGCAGAAGTGATTCAGGTCTATCGAGACGCTGCATCCAGCGCTACCCACCAGCCAACACAGCAACTGTGCGGGTTTGCCAAGGTAACCCTGCAAGCTGGGGCAACGGAAACCGTCACCATCAGAGTAGAACCCGATACCTTCAGAGTATTCGATCACGGCGCTCAGGCCTGGGTGCTTGAGGCAGGCCCAGTGAAACTCCGAGTAGGCAGTTCCAGCCGCGACATACGCCTGACCCACGCTATCAACATCGTTTCCAACGAAGTGCTAAGCGATATTGCCAAGGCCACTGGCGCCCCTGAGTTCTTGTCGCCGACACAAAATCAGGCTCTCGCCGTATCCGATGAGCTCTTCAGCCAGATGCTCAACAGACCTGCCCCCACCGGCGAACCAATACGGCCTTTTCATCGCAACTCGTCCCTCGCGGAAATTGGCACTACTTGGTTGGGCAGCAAGGTTAAAGAGAAGGCTATGGCGGGTTTTCTTGGTGGCATGGGGCTAGAGAAAGCTGATCCAACCACCCAGAAAATGTTTGAGGAAATGGCCAACCACATGCCGCTGCGCGCCTTGATTTTGTTTCAGCAGGGCCAAACCAGTTTCCAGCAGCTCGACGGGCTGCTGGATCTGCTCAATGGCAGGATCATTCGGGGGCTGTGGCGGTTGATTCGGCGCTAATCCAGTGGACTCAACCTACAACCCAAGCAACGACCCATAAGCCCGCGCGCGTTCAGCAGCCCCCTGCTGCTGGGCCAAACTCATGCCGAGGAGCACCAGCTGATCCGAGTGGATATCTGCCTCGATCAGTTCATCAACCACATCCATGGCCTTGTCTGCTTGCCCCGCCGAACTCAACGCTACGGCATAGACGTAGCCAATCCCTGCCTCTGGGCCGGACCGATGACCCTCCGCTAACAGGGACAGTGCTGAACCCATATTCCCCTGCCGCACATGCCATAGGGCCGTGGCTATTCGCACTTGAGCGGTTCGCGGCGACAAGGCAATGGCCTGCTGTAGTAACCCTCCTGCCTGAGCATCTCGGCCGGAGGCGCGGTACAGGTCAGCCAAGTTGACCAATCCCGGCACCCAGCTTGGGTTGCGCTTCAGGGCGAGCTTGAGGTCTTGCTCAGCGGCTGAGTAGTTTCCTCGCGCCTGATGCACTAGGGAGCGATTGGTCAGTGCTTCTGCACGATCTTGGTTGCTCCCTAGGTACGTCATATATTCTTCCAGCGCCCCATCTAATTGCGCCCGTTCCGGAACAGACAGTTGGGCATAGGCTGGCAGCAAGGCGGTGATCGCGGCGAAGCGAATGGCGCGCAGCGGATCCTCAAGCAGGGGTAAAACTCGGGGCCAGTCCTGGACATTGGGAGACGACAACCCACGCAATGCACCCAACCGAACCAAGGGCACGGGACTGGTCAGACCCGCGTATAAAGACAAACGAGGCTGATATTGACCCGCCAAACTCAACGCCGTTGCGCGCACGATGGCTGGTTGATCCGGATCAGCGGCCAAGGTCTGCAAGGGGCCATCTGCATCGCCTTTGCCTTGACGCGCCGGAGCGATCACGTGGGCAAAATGCCGCTGGCCGAGACTGCCGCCGTGATCACGAATTTGCTGCGCCGCCCAAGCGTCGTCTTGATCCTGATGACACCCAATGCAGGCGTTGGGGACGTCAATCTGTGCGGACAGGTCCGGTCGCGGGATCCTGAAACTGTGGTCCCGCCGGTCATCTACTCCCATATAGGTGCGACTGGCCATATGGCAGTCCACGCAGGCTGATCCATTGCCAGCCCCTGATTTATCTCGGGGATTTTGTCTTCGCTCATTGGCCACAGGGTGAAAGTGGTGACCTACCGAATTGTAAACCTTGGCCTGTAACCCCGGAAAACGCTGGCTGCCTTCCGGGCTGTGGCAAGCGGTGCATACGTCGTTGCCATTGCGCTGCAATTGCCCGGTGTGTGGATCGTGACAGTCGCCACAGGTCACGCCGGCACCGTGCATTTTGCTCTGCAAAAAGGAACCGTAAACAAACACCTCATCGAGAATTTGACCGTCCGCAAAGTACAAGCCGTCGTCCAGCAGTGCAGGCGAAAAATGATCCAAATAGGACCTACCGGGGGCGAAGCCTTCGGCGATCTGGGTCCTGCGGCTGTGACAGGAGGCACAGACTTCCAGCCGGACCTGAGGATTTCGAAGAGAAACCATGCCACCGCGACTTGGATCTTGGCTGTGGGCCAAGCCTGGTCCATGACAGCCCTCACAACCCACACTGATCTCGGCAAACGTGGTATCAAAGCCTTGAGTTTGCGGGTCGAAGCGCTTTCGCACTTGGGTGGAGTGACAGTCCGCACACATGTGGTTCCAGTTTTGGCCGGTAGCCGCCCAGTGCAGCACATCCTGAGGTTTGCCTACGGTATCTGGCTGCAAGTGATACCAGCCCTGGCCGTTGGTTCGGGTATCCCAGACGACGGGCAGCGCTTGCAAACGGCCGTTGCCCACCTCGGTCAAGTACTGCTGAAGGGGGGAGACGCCAAAGGTGTAAGCCACACGAAAATCCGCCAGTGCTCCATCACCACCGTCTAGGGTCACGGAGAAACCTTGATCGTCCTCAACGAAGGCAATGGGAACCCCAGCGATCTCTAGCGGTGCTGCTGAAAAGTCTGCTCGCACAGTTTCTTGATTGGGTACCGCCATGGCCATGGCATGGTGAGAGCCTCGCCAGTTTTCGTAAGCTTGAGCATGACAACTGGCGCAGGCTTCGGAGCCTAAGTATTCGCTTGTATGGTTGGCATCCAGTCGTTCTGCCGACACCGGTGCTAGGGAATTAATCGGCGGGGGAGCTGTCGGGGCAATTGGCTTGCTGCAGCCGGCAAGAAAAACGATACAAAGCAAAAGAAGCTGGCAGAAACGGCCAAAGACGGACGGCTGGAGCAAAATACGAAAGGGCTTACTGTCACAGGCCCCAATGTCGTAGGGCTTAATCTCGAAGGGCTTAGGTTCGCAATACCGGTCAGGGCCAGCCGAAGGCTGCCCTGACACCAAGCGCGGCGGATAAATCGCTGAGCTAGTTCCCGTAATGGGCGGCCAGCGCCGCAATGTCTTCATCGGTCAAGTTTTGCGCTTGCAAAGCCATAATTGCGTTCTGACGCGACCCGTCGCGGTAAGCTACCAACTGCTTGCGCAGGTAAGTCTCCCACTGCCCGTTCAAATTCGGATACATGGGGGCAATTGCCTTACCCTTAGTGCCATGACAGGCGACACAGCCTTTCTCTGCCGCTAGCGCCGCACCATCTATCTCAGCGCCACCGCAGGCTCCCAGCAAAGCGACGCTTGCAACCACTGCAGACTTGAGGAGTAAATTCTTGATCGTCATATTTGTCTCCTAGTTCGCTTGCTTGCTGAAGTATTCGGAAATGATATCGATCTCTTCATCAGTGAGGAGCACCGCTTGAGCATTCATCTGATTACCCGGCTCTTCCTCGGCACGGAAATACTTGAGTCGGCTAACAAGGTAGGCGGCATTTTGTCCGGCTAAATTGGGATAACGGGGCGCACTGGACTTACCCTCCCAACCGTGACATGTCACACAATGATGTTTAAAAGCTGCATTTTCGCCTGCATCCGCCGCGAAGGTTGTCGAACTGAGCAACGTTCCAACCAATAGGGCGCATGCGCTGACAGCAACTCGAATACCGAGAACTTTCCTGAGCATTTCGCGTTTTCCTTTAACCGCTGAGTTTAAGAGCGCCTGTTTTGTTGATGACCATGCTATCTCTCTCCTCGCTTGGGTCTAAATCCAACACATAACGATAAGGATAGGACGTGGGCTGAAACCCCGGCTCTTCCTCATGGGTGAGTAGACGAAAACCTCTTTGCTCGAAGTAGCTGGTGGAAAACCGCTCTACCCGCACCTGAATGCTGGAGAACTTCTCCCGCCTCACTCGACAAGTTAATTCGTCGAGTAACAGACCACCAATGCCACGGCCCTGCGCTTGCGCGCTCACAAAAAGGCCGTGCAAGAGCACCGCGTTGACATTTCCTGCCTCCCCATCGGTCTGCGCGACTGATGTCTGCTGAAGAACCATGGGGACACTAGGTTGCCAGGCAGCGACGCCCAAACAAGCGTGCGCTTTATAACACAAGAGAAATTCAAAATCTTGGAGATCCACCCCTCGATACTGCAAAGGCGCCATGGCTAACCGCTTCAATCGGGGTGATGTTGGCCAACTCGCAATCGCTTCCTCGATCACAGCATTGATGTCCGACAGATCTCCAGTGGATACTGGCTGGCGCAGTACAACCTGATCGAGCTTCGGTGTTTTCATTCGTTGACTATTCAGAAGAAAAAAGCGCTCGCCCCAGGGGGAGGAGGAGGGGCGAGGCGAGCGCTTGAGGGACTGTTAATTCAGAGCGTTTACGAAGACCACTGAAACTGCAAAGGTCAAAAACCACACACCCACCAAAAAAGGCGCGCTGGTATTTGAGCGGATGACCTTGCTCTGCACCATGGCAGCTCTTCGACGAGCTTCGATTTTTCTTTTGTTCGTGTTGTCTAAGTTCATGATCCTATAATCCTGACAAGCACCGGCAATGTCAAAGTAATTAGCTCCACTTAATTGGACATTTAGTAGATACCGGCTAATTTACCGTGATTCCCACCAAAAAAACCTGTATCTGTCTAAGTTTAGTCGCCCCAGAACCGTACCTCGTCCACCTTTTACCTTAGAGAAGAATTCATGACCAAGCCCTCAGTCGCAATTATAGGAGCCGGCCTCACCGGATTGACTGCCGCCCATCGACTGATTCAGGCTGGCATTGAATGCACGATCTTCGACAAAAGCCGCGGTGTTGGCGGGCGTATGGCCACCCGCCGGGCCGAATACCAAGGAGCGACCTTGCGCTTCGATCATGGCACCAGTTATCTCACTCACGCCCAAGCTAGTGGCATTGCTGACGTGATGACACCAGCATCCACTGCAGGACCAAACCAAGACCAATCATTACGGCACTTGTGCGAAGCGGCAGAACTCACTCCTTGGAGTCTCAGCTCTTTCGGGCAAACCGCAAACTTGATGTCTGCTTCGGGCATCAACGCAGTAGGTAAGGCGCTAGCGGTTAGCTTGGACATCAATCTAGACGCGTCCATTGTCCGAGCAGACCGGGACGCCTCGGGTAACCGATGGCAGCTGCGCACCCAAGATGCCCTCCTACCCGAAACTTTCGATCTGCTGATTACCGCCACCCCACCAGTACAGGCGGCCAATATCCTCGGTCCTTACCAAGGACCCATCATGCCAACCCTGACCAATATTCGGCCCCGAGCCTGCTGGACATTGATGCTTGGAACCCAAAGACCCGCTAGCGAAAGTGCTATGAACAGTCAGGGAGAGGTCATCCACCGAATCATCCCGGAACATAGTAAAAACCGGCCCCAGCCCAGCGGTTTACGCACCTACACGATTCAGGCCGGACGTGAGTGGAGCCAGGAGCATGCGCAGACCGACGCTGACAGCGTGGCCCAGGCGATGTTGCGCCAGTTGAAGAAACTCGGCTGGGATAGCGTTGGGATCGAACACCAACAAATCCACCGCTGGCTTTATGCCGGCGTCGTAAACCCTGCTGACGTGCCTTGCCTGACGGATTCAGGCCAAGGCCTTATTTGCGCCGGGGATTGGTGTTTAGGCAATGACATAGACAGCGCACTGGCCAGCGGCAACGCGGCTGCGCTGCAAACCCTGAAAATTCTGGGCTAAGCCGTTGTCCATTGATAAAGCAAACGGGCAGCCATTACTGGCCCGAGATCCCAGCGCTGTCGGCAATGGCGATCATATGCACGTTGCAGTACGAGCGTAACTCGATCTCAAGCCGATCCGGCTCCATCAACCCCAGTACCGAAGCACAGACCGCAAGCGCAGGCTCGTAGGCAAACTGATCCACCGTGCGCACAATGGCATCAAGCCCCAGATAGCCGGCCACCACCACTGCGAACAAACACAGAATCAGTTTTTGCCATCTCTTCACGCTGCCGCCTCTGGTTTTTATGATTTTTTCGGGCCTTCCCTCTTCAGGGGGCGCTTTCGTACACGTCATCCAACGCTTGGTACACAGCCACCTTCAGATCCGAGCGCAGCGGCCAAGGTGACCGCATAAGCTGAATCATACTCACCACAACCAACTCCTCAACCGGATCAATCCAAAACACCGTACCTGCCGCCCCGCCCCAGTTATATTCCCCAGCACTACCGATGACATGTCCAGCGACAGGGTCCGTGACCACTCCAAAACCCAAGCCAAAACCAAGACCAATATCACGCGGCTCTGCCCCGGGTTCTTCACCAAATGCTGGCATACCAACCCCTGCCGGCAGATGGTTAGCCGCCATGTAGGTGATGGTTTTCGGGCTTAAGATACGCTTGCCCACATACTCACCACCGTTTCGCATGGCTTCAGCAAAACGGGCGTAGTCCGCAGCCGTAGAGACCAAGCCACCTCCACCGGAATAAAGCCCCACGTCAGCATAGTCCTGCATGGCAACGTTTTTTCGAGGCCCACCCGGCGACGGAGCGTTTTCGACGTTTACCGGCTGCCCCGTGTCTGCATCAAAATAATAGTTCGGTAAAAAGCGTGCACGCTTGTTTCTTGGAACCTGAAAAAAAGTGTTCCGCATACCCAACGGCTCAAAAATATTGCGTGCCAGGTACTCGTTGAAGGGCATGCCGCTGATGCGCTGTACGACTAAGCCAGTCAAATCCACGGCGATGGAATAAAAGAATTGGCTACCGGGCTCAAATCTCAGAGGCAGTTTACCAACGCGCTCAGCAAATTCGTCCAAGTCTTCAGAAGCCCACAGGTCCGCCGCTGCGTACTGGGCGTCAATGGCATCAACTTGGGGGACAAAGCCATAGGAAAAACCCGCG
>JAQWIX010000019.1 GCA_029248675.1 Pseudomonadales bacterium
TTTGGGCTCTGCCAAGGCCCAACTTTCTCGGCTAGGATCAACGCCGACAACACCACTGACCACATCGGCCCGATAAAACTCGGCGTTTAAGCCGGTACCCACCCCCAGCTCCAGTACCCGCCCTGTGGCCTGAGGCACAACTTTTTCCCGTTGCTTGCGCACGGCCGGCGCTCCGCAGGCGCAGTTTATGACATGAGGTAATACATATTTCTCGTATAGCGACATAGGAAAGGCCCAATAGCTGTGCCTGGTCGCCGAATCCGACGACCTATTCAGTAAGCGTTCAATATGCCATAGACGATGGTGATTGAGACCCCCCAAAGCATCAGACCAAAGAGGATATCGAGCCGGTTGCGATATCGTTGGAGCCATTCAGACACCCTGCCGCTACTGACCAATAGCGCTACCAAGGCATACCACACCGCGTCGATCACACCGGCCAAGGACGCCGCATAAACTTGAGCCATCAAAGTTTGAGAAGAGGTCAAAAACTGACTGAAGACCGCAACAAAGAACACCATGATTTTTGGATTCAAAAAGACAATCAAAAAACCATCGCGAAAGTAACTGTCGCTGCCCGCCGCGTTTTCAGCAGGCGAAATCAGAGGCGCATCTGACGAGCCCCCCCACCCACTGCGAATCATCCCGGCGCCCAAATAACAGAGAAAAACCATTCCCGCGAACTGTACCGCGAGCATTACGCCACTTAGATGCATGAGCAACGTAGCGACCCCAAACACTACGGCCAACGCGTAAAGCCACACACCAAGACCATGAGCCACGGCAACCATCAGCCCCGCTCCTCGGCCAGAGCTTAGGGTATGTCGTATCACCAAGGCCAAACTCGGTCCCGGCGACGCAGCGCCAGCAAAAAGCGTCAGCGCCAACAGCAGCCACGCGACCTCACCGCCCTCTGACATGATCCACCGTCACGGAGCATCCAGCCCTACTAACAATGGATCGTAGCGATACAGTCCATCCATGGCCTGTTGGCCCGCTCTGGAGGCGGCTTTATCCCGAAACCACGCCTGAATACCCGACATATGAAACACTTTGGCGTTACGACGAGAACCCCGCTGTATTCGCGCTGTTCGATTTCGACGAAGCTGAGCGTAGCGCTGCAATGCCCTAGCCACATCCGTTTGACCTGTTAAGCAATTTGCCAATATCACCGCATCCTCAATGGCCATGGCGGCGCCTTGAGCCATAAAGGGCAGCGTGGGATGACAGGCGTCTCCTAATAGGGTGACGCGCCCCTGACTCCAGCTGTCCATGGGCGGACGATCGAACAGCCCCCACTTAAATAACGTGGACTCATCTGCTTGCGCAAGTAAGGTCTGTATATCCTCGTGCCAACCCCCAAAATCGGCCCTCAGTTGGGCAACGGAACCCGACTCGGTCCAAGATTCTGCATGCCATGTATCGGTTTCAACAACGCATACGCAGTTCATGTAGCGCCCGCCACTTACCAAGTAATGAACGAAGTGCTTACCGGGCCCCCACCAAACCGAGGTCTTGGGCACCGCTATCTCCGAGGGTAAGCCTTCGATTGGCACCAACATGCGCCAGGCCATGTTGCCGGTAAAATCCGCCTGCTGTTCACCCCAAAGCTTAGCCCGGACTAGGGAATGAATGCCGTCGGCACCTACCATCACATCCCATCGCTGGCTTTGCCCCTCTGCCGTCAACGTCACGCCGTCATCGCTTTGAGAAAAGTCCTCAAGGCGGGTGCCAAGTTGAATATCGATATTGGGTTCACTCTCAGCAGCGTCGGCCAGCAGCTTAATCAGGTCGCCCCGGTGGGCATGATAATAGGGCGCGCCGTAGCGCGTCTGAGCTGTCTTACCCAAGGGCGTTTGGGAAATCTGACGCCCGCTGCGCCAGTTACGAATATGCGTTGCCTCAGGCTGAACACATACAGCCGCTAGGAGGTCACCTAGGCCAAGCTGGAGCAAGACCTTGGTGGCATTGGGTGATAACTGAATCCCCGCACCGGCTTCAACGAAAGCTGACGCCTGCTCAAGTAAATGAACACGATGCCCACGGCGTGCCAAACACAGGGCCGACGTTAGTCCACCAATGCCGCCGCCGACGACGGCTACGGAAAGGCTTTGACTCAACTGCCGGAAACCCGGCGGTCGACGCCGGCCCAGAAAGGCTCCCGAAGGTCTTTGCGCTTGATCTTACCCACGGGACTCTTTGGCAGCGGTTCAGTTGTAATCGTGATGCTGCCGGGCTTTTTGTAGGAGCCCAGGTCATCGCTAACCAGATCAATCAGTTGGTCTTCGGTTATTACCGACCCCTCTATCACCACGCAGAGCGCGTGGGGCGTTTCGCCCCAACGCTCGTGAGGAATACCAAATACCGCGACTTCCAGCACATCCGGATGGCCAGCAAGCACATTTTCAATTTCTGCCGGCCAGATATTGAAACCACCGGAAATAATCATGTCATCCGCTCGGTCCACCACGTACAGGTAACCGTTAGTGTCCAACTTGCCCAAATCACCGGTTTTGATCCAGCCATTGACGATGCGTTCGGCGGTGGCTTGTGGGTTATTCCAAAACTGGCTCATCATCCCATCGGACCGAGCGACAATTTCGCCGACCTCATTTGCCTCAACGGGGTTATTGTCTTCGTCCCAGATCTCCACTTCGGAAAATGGTAGGGCAAGACCACAGGCACGCAGGGGGTTGGACCCATCGATCTTGGCGAACCATTGCGCCGAGTTCATCATGGAAATCGGCAGCACCTCGGTTTGCCCATAACCCTGATAAAGCACATCGCCAAATACCTCTCGGGCCGCCAAAGCGGTGGCGTCTTGGATGGGGGCTGCAGCAACCAACAGGCACTTTAGCGACGAGAAGTCTCTGCCTCTGGCGCCGTTATCGTGCACCACCGCGTTGACCATGGTGGGCACCATGAAGGCAAAGTTAATTCCCTCCTGCTCGATTACATCCAAGGTATGGGTGGTCTCAAAGTGGTCGAGCATGATGTTACAGCCGCCGGCTAACCAAATCGGTAAGTACTGATAGCCCGAACCATGGGAAATGGGGCCAAGGTGCAAACACTTGTCGCCGGGTTCTACTGGCGGAAAGGTGTAAAACCAGTCCCGTCCGGCGTCAAGCCAGGCCTTGTGGGTGTAGGCCACACCCTTGGACAGTCCCGTGGTGCCTCCGGTGTGCCGAATAATAAAGTAGTCGGTGGAGGCAACTGGCACATCGGGGTCTTTGGCCGACTGGGCAGCCAGCCAATCTTCATAGCCCTCGTCTCTGACAAAGATGCGGGTCAGGTCTGGCAGCTCGTCCTGAAGACCTTCCACTTCATGGGCGTGGTTGGCACTGACCAGAAGCAATCGACAATTGGTATGCCCGAGCATGTGGGTGTGCGCAGGTCGGCCGTTTCGTGGATATAGAGGCACCCGCACCAAGTTGGCTATGGCCGCAGCCTGAAAAAGATCTGCCGCCTCCACAGAATTGTCTTCCAGCACGCCCACTCGATCACCCGGTTGAAGTCCCATAGCTAACAGACCGTTGGCAAGGCGGACGCCACGCTCCCAAGCTTGCGCAAAGGTGAGGCGCACATTGTTGTGCACAATGGCCTCTCGATCACTGTAATGATGAGCGGCGCGTCGCATCAGTGTGCGTACATCCATAAGGTCTCCCTACCCTGTGTGGTCCTAGCATTAGGGTACTGATGCTACCTAGTGACTAGGCCAATTTATAGCTAGCGCTGGACTGAGCACCGGCTTATAAGAAGGCTGGTCATATTGCCGGCATCCACGGTTGCTGCCACTATCGAGCTTACGAGAGCGATCAATATGGGGGCAAAATGGAGCGCGGTATGCGGTGCAAAATCAGAAAGAACAGTCCATGGGCACTGCTGTTGGTTTGGGCAGCCTACCCGTTGAGCGTGCTGGCAACGCCGCAGGTAACCGACATCTACAACTATTACCCAATGCCCGCAAACCTCGGCACGTCGGGCCAACCGACACCGGAGCAATTTGCCGTCATCAAGGCTGCCGGCTTTGATACCGTGATCAACCTCGCCATGCCAACCTCGGAAAACGCCCTACCCGACGAAGGCCGCCTCGTGGCGGAACAGGGCATGACCTATGTGCATATTCCAGTCCCTTGGGAAGCACCCAGCGAAGCCCACCTGCAACAATTTTTCGGCGTGGTAGACACCATGATCACCCAAGGCCAAAAGGTCTGGATTCACTGCGCCGCCAACTATCGAGCCTCAGCCTTTACCTATCGGTATTTGATCCAACAACAGGGACTGCCACCGGCCGAGGCAAGCACACCGCTGCTGCAACTGTGGCTACCCCAGATGGACGAAAACTGGCGGCGTATTTACGATGGACCTTCTGCCCAGGGGAGCCAGCCATGAACGCGATCCGAATAACCGACACAACACTGCTCGCCGGGGCCCGGGCGTTGCTTCCAGAATTGGCGAGCCGCAGCCAAGAGATCGATAACCTGCGCCACTTACCCCAAGACTTAGCCCAGCGCATGGCAGATTTGGGCTTTTACCGTTTGGTCGCCCCGGAGGATCTGGGTGGACTGGGCATTAGTCCCACCAGATTCTGTGAGATTTGTGAAACCTTGGCCACGGCCAACGGCTCTGCCGCTTGGTGTATCTTCATCGGAGCCACATCGCAGTATCTCTTCGGTGCGCTGCCATCGTCACAGCTGCAAAAAATGCTGGAAAACCCCAACGTCATTACCAGCGGCGTTTTTGCTGATAGCGGCACCGCCCTTTGCCAGGAACGAGATGGCCAATCAGGCTATGTGATTAATGGCCATTGGCGCTGGGGTTCCGGTTGCCGTAACGCCCAATGGATCTCTGGAGGCATTCACGAAATTGACCCTCAAGGCGAAACCGTGAAATCTGCCGCGCCCCTCACTCGCGCCTTCTTTAGGCCTGAGGAAATTCAAATACATGACAACTGGCATGTGTCGGGCATGCGCGGCTCCGGTTCCAGCGACTACGTGGCCGAAGATGTGTGGCTGCCCGCCGAACGTATGGCCGGTGATATCAACGACACAGAGCACGCCTCCAAACCGATTTACCGTTTCCCTAAGTTTGGGTTGCTGGGGATCCCCATTGGTGCCATTTGTTTGGGTATGGCCCGGGCAAGCCTCGATGAGGTCATTCGGGCATCCAAGGAGAAAACCCCACAGGGTAGCCGGCGCCCACTGGCCCTGCGACCCTCCCTACACATTGATATTGCCAAGGCCGATGCAGCCCTCAGCGCAGCCAAGGCCTACTTTTATCAAACCATTGAAGGGGGATGGAAAGCAGCCCAAGACGCCCCGGGCAGTATCGAAGACCGCCGTAAAATGCGCACAGCCAACGTTCACGCAGTGACCACTGCCATCGATGTGATCGATCAAATGTTTCGCCTGATGGGCGGCAGCTCCGTCTACGAAACCTCGTGTTTGCAACGACATTTTCGCGATGTGCACGTAGCTGCGGCTCACATGATGGTAGGAGAACCGGTTATGGAACTGGCCGGACGTGTCATGTTGGGCCTAGATGAGAACGCCCTAGGCCTATAGCGCTCGGCAATCAACGAACACTACATCATAAAAATAAGGAACCGGTTTTGACCCAGGCACTGAAATTTGGACTCGCGACACCCAGCAATCTCTGGAAACTGGATTGGACCCAACGTCAAAGCACAGTAGAGCAAATAGCTAACTCCGGCTTCGATCATATCTTTATGGCGGACCATGTGTCGTTTCGCAACGGCTCCGGCACCGACGGCTTCGTTGAAGTGGCCGCCCTGTCACAACTGCACCCGACGCTGGGCGTTATGACCGGGATTTACCTAATACCCTTGCGACACCCCTTACCCATCGCCCGTCAGCTTGCCACCATGGCCAACCTCGCTCCCGGACGCATGATCTTTGGCGTAGGCATTGGCGGCGAAGACCCCCACGAACTAGAAGTGTGCGGCGTTAACCCCAAACGTCGGGGGGTGCGGGCAAACGAGTCACTGGCCATCATCAAAGGTCTGTTGGCCGGTGAAACCGTCACATTTTCAGGCAAAGAATTTGATGTGCAGCAGGCGCTGATCCGCCCAACCCCGAAAACCCCGATACCCGTCGTGGTGGGCGGCCGGTCTGATGCAGCACTGACTCGTACTGCCCAATTCGGCGACGGCTGGCTGGGAGTCTGGTGCTCGCCTACCCGATTTGCCCAAGCCCTAGAAAGCGTACAGGCACAGGCTGACGCCCTAGGACGATCTCAGGTCGACTGGATGCACGGCTATCAGCCATGGGTGGGCCTTGATTACCAAGACAGTTCAGCCGCACACGAAGCCGTCAAAACGGGCATGGAGGCCTTTTATCGAATCCCCTTTGAAAAGTTCCAGCGCTATACCCCGAGCGGCACGCCATCTGAGGTAGCCGAGCAGTTAGCGCCCTACATAGAGTCCGGGGCGAGCCTGTTCAACTTGAAGGTATGCGCCCAGAGAGCTGAAGAAGAGGTCGCCCTCGGCGCAGATCTGGTCACGGAACTGCGGCGGTGTGGGGTAGCGGTAGCTAGCTAGTTGCTTGTAACGGCCACGGAAATGCCCTCCCTTGGGGCGGAGGCACTGCCTCATAACCTAAGCTGGATGTCCGCATGTGCTGGGTACCAAGGGTCTGAGGGTACACGCTGGTAATCAACGCCGAACGATTGGGAGCGCAATCCCCCGAGGCGGAGAAGTCTTCAAGCATGCTAAGTTAGAAGTCGCCCATTGAGACCCTCTGGCTTTACACCACGCTTACAACTTCCGGACACACCAGTCGCCCGGTTAGGGCATCGTCAATGGCTCGCTCGGCCAGTTGAATACCGGTCTCGTACTTACCAATGGTAAAGAACTGGTTTACGCCCGTACCCAGCCCCCGCTGGATCCCCTCGCCGATCTGAAAGTCTTCACCAAATACCGTGCGCACAACGTCGTAATTAGCCTGCCAGTAGCGCTGGGCTTTTTCATCCATCCGCCCCTTGGGCACTAGCATCATGCATTTGAAAACACAGGTGCCCGGACCCGTTGGAATCACCGTATGGATGTACACGTGGTCCGTCATGACTTGAACAAAATTGCAGGGAAATACGTAGTTCTGATCCATGTAGTTCCCCCGATAATCCCAGTCCTGCTCGGGCTGATCGACGAGCTCGGGTACCTGCGCCAGGGGTACAGCGTGACGCACGTGGGGATACAGATCGACAAAGACCGAGCGGTTGTCCAAATAGGCGGAGCACGCCGTGTGCTTATGCGCTGAGCAGAAGTGATAAGACTCTTGAAACCCTTCTAGGGCAATACGCCAACCCATGTTGAGATCCACACTCCATGCCTTGAACACAGTGTGGGCACTCAAGTCGATGGCGGCCAACTGCTCTTCAAGGGGGGCTAACCAGGCATCAATACTGATGGGCATCGGGCTGGCACTAGGCCGCACCCATATCAGACCGAAGCGCTCAAAGGCCGGAAGTTCAACCAAGCCGTGTTGATCCTTGTCTAGATCATCGAAACCGAAGGGCTGTCGCATACCGCGCAACCTACCCTGCAGGTCGTAGGTCCAAGAATGATAGGGGCACGAAAAGGTGCTGGTCGTGCCACTGGTATCCGTAACAATTCGTGCACCCCGGTGGCGGCACACGTTAACGAAGGCCTTGACCTCCCCTTCCCGCGTTCGCGTAACCAGAATTGGCGTGCCGGTTTCATCGTGAGTAAAGAACTGCCCGGGCTGCTCAACCTGCTCAACGTGACCCACGATGATCGGGAACTGACGAAACAACACCTCTTGTTCTTGAGCCAGACGCTCGGCATCGGCGTAATTGGTCACCGGGTTGTGCAGCACCTGAGGCTCTAGGTGAGTTGTCTCCTCTTGGTGATATCGCAGCGTGGTGCGGATGATGTCGACTTCGGCTTGACTGCTGGACATGGCTTTACTCTTTTATCACTAACTCTATTTTTCGAACTGGCGCTGGACTCGGGTCCAACTCATTCCCGATCCAAAACCTGAACACATATTAGGTGCACTAACGTAACGACGAACCCAACAGCTCACGGGCAATGACGTGTCGCTGTACTTCACTAGGGCCCTCACCAATACGACGAATACGCATCTCTCGGAACCAACGCTCGAAGGGCAAATCCTTGGCAACGCCAAGACCGCCAAACATCTGCATACAGCGGTCGACCACTCGCCCCCCAGCTTCGGTGGCCACCAACTTAGCCATGGCCGCTTCCTTTCGAAACGACTCACCGCGCTGGGCCTTAGCCGCCGCCTCCAGGGTCAGCCACAGGGACTGCTTAATATCGATCTCGTTATCCACCAACATCCACTGAATGGACTGTCGTGAGGACAGCGGCGCACCGAAGGTTTCGCGCTGAGGCACATATTCCAAGGCCATTTCTTGAGCCTTGATAGCAACCCCAATACAGCCGGCTGCGTAAGGAATTCGCTGCTTGGTGAGCCGATCGTTGGCGATGGCAAAGCCTTTATTTAGCTGGCCAAGAATGTTGCTGGCTGGCACCCGCATGTCCTCAAAACTCAGCTCGGTTGCGTAACGAGCTGAACGCAAGGTGTGGACCACCCGGCGCACGGAAAATCCCGGGGTATCTGTATCCACGATAAAGCAGGTCACCCCATCTCGACCCTTGTCGTTGGCCGTTCGCGCAAACACCAAGCCATACTGAGCTTTGTCGGCACCACTAATCCAAAGCTTGCCGCCGTTGATGATCCAGTCATCGCCGTCTTGCACCGCCTTGGTCTGAATGGCTCGGGCCGGGTCCGAGCCGCCAGAGGGTTCTGACAAACCAAAGAAACCTTTTTTCTCGCCTCGCAGGGTGGGAAAGAGATACCTTTCTTTCTGCTCTTCGGTCGCCTCAAACAGTTGCGCAAGCCCTGCCCCGCCGAAGGTGCCATAGCAGGGCACATAGAGCCCGCCACGATGCTGAGCCATTTCTACCGCTATTAGTGTGCGGGTTACTAAATCAATATCCGGACCACCAAACTCTGGCGGAATATCCAGTCCATACAGCCCCATAGCCTTGGTTTTTTCAATCAGCCGGGCGTTATCTTCAGGCGCCAGCTCTTCCGCATCGGGGTCTAGGGCCAGTTCCAAGGGCAGAATTTCTTCCCGCACAAACCGGCGCACCATGGCAATCACAAGCTCTTGTTCTTCGGTTAGCTGTAAATTCATCCTGCGGGCCTCAGTTGCCCGAGGGTCGCAATCTCGCCGGGCACGGATTCACCGGGGCTTGGTTGGTTCGCCTCCGGCAGTTGGCCGTAATCGTGAAGGTGAATCATCAGCAGTTCCTTATAACGACTCATATAGGCGGTATTTACTTCCCAGCGCGCAAAGGCCGCGCCCGAAGTTCGCTGTAAGGCCTCAGACACTTCACCCTTCAGACCGAACCGACTTTTGCCACCGGCATAGCCGACAAAGATGATGCGCTTTGACTCATCAGCCAACTGGAATACACCGAGATTCCCGCTAAGTTGGGATACCGCGGTCTGGGCCGACAGCCATTCTTTGTTCAGACGAGTACTCAAGCTTGTGCCCCTCAACACAACGTCTTTAGAGCTTAAATGCCCGACCCTAACGAGCCAAGCCTAAACTTTGGCCGCGCCTTGATAGTTCACCGCGTATGCGCGTCGATATGCCGGGCGTTGCCGATGAATGTCCCGATAAGCCTGCAACTTAGGCGACAAATCGAATTCATAACGCACGGCCCAATCCAGGCAGGAAACCAGCATCACATCAGCCAAGCCAAAGCGGTCACCAACAACAAATTCCTGACTCTGCAGGTGCTGGGCAATCACGCCCAAGTGCTTTTCAGCATAAGCCTTAGCCGAAGTTACCGCCGCTGGTGCTTCGCCATAGATGGCTTTTAGATCGCCATGGCGACGCATCACGTAGAGGGCTGTTTCGTCCAGTTCTCCGTACACATAGGACACCCACTCGTCCTCTCGGGCGCGGGCTTCTAGGGTTTCTGGCGTTAGAAGGGAGTCTGCACTGCCATAGCGGGCAATCAAATACCGACTGATGGCCACGCTTTCGGACAAACCCATGTGGGCGTCCTGCATAAATGGGATTTTCTGCTTTGGATTGAGCCGGGTGTAGTC
Organism: Pseudomonadales bacterium; assembly: GCA_029248675.1. GTDB lineage: Bacteria > Pseudomonadota > Gammaproteobacteria > Pseudomonadales > Azotimanducaceae > UBA4421. The sequence continues at coordinate 10,131 of JAQWIX010000019.1, forward strand.
CTCGGTTTGGGTCTCGCCGGTGCGTGGCCCAATACCGGACAGTTCATAGGCTAAACCCAGTTCTTCTGCCACCCACAGCGGACGGAAGGTTCGCAGGGTTCCCGCCCCCCAAAAGTGTATTGTCCGCGTGTCCGCCATAGTCTGCAGTCCTCCTCATCTAAGAGTATGACCATGCTTCAAAACAATACACGGTTCAAACAGGGGCGAAGGAGCACTAACGAAAGCCTAGCGTGCCCAGTCGAGATCTTCACGATGGGCAGCATTGCGGAGCATCGGGCTAACCCTTGCCAGATTTGGCCCTTGAGGCCCTAGCGCTTGCCTCGAAACTGATTCATCAGCCCAACCTGTTTCAGCAGCAGCAGAGTCGCCAACCAAGTCATGGGGTGCTCGTTTTTCAATTCCTGCTCGGCCATTTCACTTTCAATAATCACTAGCTCTGCGTCGGTTTCGGTCACTGCCGAAGCATTACGGGTTGCGGCGCCCATCAGAGCACCCTCACCAAAACACTCACCCACTCCCAAGGTGGCGATGTGTTTGTTTTGCTCGGAGTTAATCCTCACCTGACCTTTTTCAATGAAGTACATTTTGTCCGACTCGGCCCCGGCCTTAAAAATCTGCGTTTCCGCGGCAAATTCCACACTTCGCAAATCTTCGTAGTTTTTGTAAATGAACTCATCCTCAAAAACGATGCTGGCTTTTGCATCTTTTTTAGCGTCCTCAAAGATGCGTTTGAGGCTGTAGCGGGCAATGGTTCTGGCAAAGACGCCAGCCTTATTTACGTGACTGCGCATTAGCGCGCCGTCAAAGACACGCAAGCGCATATCTGTGTTGACGCTAAAATCAAAATCGCTAACCCTGGACGCTATGGACTCCGCCACCCCAACGGGGTCTGCCTCCTTAAACAGCTGCCGGCCAGCTCGTCCTGTTTTTGGATCCTTTTGACCGACAACCAGCAACTCACCCTGCTCGATGACGACGGCCTGGTCTTTGACGTTAAAATCGAAGTACTCGTTAGCAGCCAAGGTCACTACCTTGCTACTGCCCTCTACTGCAGACAGCAGTTCGTTTATCGACGTCATCTAAACTACGCTCCGGGCGATTGTTGTTTTTCTTTTTGCGTGTGACTTTTTGCGTTTTCTTATTTAGCGACGCTGAGAGCGCTCACTTCTTCGCAATAATTATCCTAGGCGCATTCATTGAGCGATGTTGGCCTTCGGGCAACCGCTGACTTTACGCATTATGGACTGGGCATTGGCGCGTGAGTCCTCTGTATTTCGGGACGTTGGCGGAATACCAATCTAAATGAGAATTACTATCGCGTGGAGTTATACCGAAATTGATCCCGCCAGACTAGTGACTGAATTATTCACCGTGCTGCTCGACGACGTCCTTTCCGTTCTCTCGAATGTAGTCGTCAGCTGAACCAAAACTGGCACCGGAGTTAAGCAGGCCAGTACCAGGCACGTGGTTTACTTCTAGGCGAATGCCGTCTGGATCTTCAAAGAGCACATAGTAGTACTCGGGAGCCCAATCACGCTCTTCCGGACCGCGGATCATTTTCGCGCCTAACTTTTCGGCTAAGGCCGCCGTCTCATCAACATCTTTCCGACTTTTGGCGCGCAAACAAAGGTGATGCAGGCCCACTCGGTATTGCTCGAAGCGTTCATCGGCAAACTCCGGATCACAACGGCGTATGCCAATGGCCGTTCGCGCGCCCACGTGATACAGGAAATCAGGGCCATCATTCACCTTGGTCATGCCGAATTCCGGCAGCAAGGCGCTGTAAAAACGATGAGCTTGCTCAAATTGGGTGACCGTTAAGATCACATGGGCCATGCCGTTAATATCAATCACGAGGGTTCGAACTCCCAATTAACTAGCCCCGTAGATTAGCCTGTTACGCGGCACCCTGAAACGGTGTTGCGTGAACGTCTGAACAACCAGAGGGTTGGCCACAACGCCCGAGCACTGGCGAAACGAATAGAGCCAGCTAACAACCGGAGTGGACAGAAAAGCAGATGAGAGAGTGGCAGAACAACCAAGAGACAGGAAGGATAACCGGTGCCCGCCCTAAGGCAGGCCACCGATCCTTAGTACCTAGAGCGGATAGAACGTCATTTCAAATTCGCCAGTTGAGATATTCAACACAGATTTGCATAGGTTCTGATTGCCGTCGGATACGTCATCCAGCGAATGGTAGGTAATAACCGTACCTTCACGCTTCCAGACACCGTGACGGGACCCTGCCTGTCTGACGCCCTCGTCATTGATGCCCATACCCCGGCCGGTAAATGAACCTTGGCTGTCAGAGTTGGGGTTCATGGTCATGTTGTAGGTCAAAAATACACGACCATAACGACCGGCAATGCCTTCCACGGTAACCACGCCGGCAGATTCTGTGAGTTCCACATTGAGCATTTTGCCTTTTAAGGAAAAAGACTCATTGGGCACTGTAATCGACGGCCCGGCTAGGGCAGCCGTGATGGGCGTCAGAGCGATCAGTACCAGCGATATGATTAGCTTTTTCATAGTTTATCCTTTTGTTTTTTTTCGCTTTACTGGTTTGCACGCAGTGCTACTTCAGGATGTAGGCCTCTACCCGGGCTTCGCCCTTGGCGGGTTCTAAGGTCACCACATCTAAGTTCTGGGAGCCGTCGCTCAGCTGGACGACGTTACGCATGGTGAGCACCGCACCGTCGCGTTGTTAGTAGCCGGAAAAACTCCCAAAGACGATTTCGTTGTTTTGTACGCCACGCCCTTCGCCGGTCACGGTTCCACTGGTGGGGGAGTTCTGTGTCAAGTTATAGGTGACATAGACCCTGCCGTATTCACCCATATCACCCATAGCGTTTATCGTCGTTACCTCGCCGAGTGTCACCGAAGTAACACCCAATACTGCTGGCGCTTGTCGTTGCTCGAGCTTCAAGCCGCCTTCGTGATGACCGGCTATCGCCAGCTGGCTGAACACCATCAAAAACACTGTTGAAATAAATTGCTTCATTTGAATCCTTCTTTTTTTTGTTAAATAAGTCGCACTCGCTGTATCTGCGAGCGCATCTTTTATAGCAGGTTTAATTTCGTTGCGCTGGGTCAACAGGAACGCCCGATGATCCGAGAATTCGCCTTCCCTCCTGGCTGTTTTCACAATTTCGGGATTCAGGATGGTTTTGCGTGATTGGGCGGAAACATTCATTATGCTGGAGCGGAACGATCTACTCGTCTGGAGGATTTACGAAAGATGGCCGGTCTGACAAGAAGCAATTTATTAAAAGTTAAGCGCTTCAAAGAAAGTAAGGCTGACTTTGAACAGCAAGTTGAAAGAGCGTCTTGGTTCTATTTGGCCTGGGCTGTTTTGATGCTCGGCGCTTTGCTCATGGAGGGCAGCCTCCTCGCTCGGGCGATGATTGTTGTGCTGGCGCTGGCAGCCCTCGTGCCGACGATAAAGCCAAGGGCTGTCAACCGATTCGTTAGCGTTATCGACCGCAACCATGACCTTTGGATGAAGCAAAACAAGGTCGCCTATTATTCCAAAAAGAATGGCGCTTTTTTATACGACGACGGCAAGGACAGTGAGACCTATCGGTTTCACGATCCAATCTGCGAAGAGTGCTGGCACGAGGAAGACGCGCTATTCAATCTGGATGAAAGTCGAACGCTGTATGAAAGGGACGGCACTCCTGTCGGACGTCTCAAACGTCAACCCATACCCCAGATGGACCTTATGGATTTCTACTGGAAGCGGATGAGCCTGCAAACTGCGCTCACCCTCTACGTTTCATTTGGCGATCGTGGTCTTAAAAACGCGGCGGCGGTTATTGGCGACTGAGCCTTTTAGGGCTGCATCTTTTTACTGCACCCTGTTACTGGGCACTCAAACCTGCATTAAATCGGCCCTTACGCTCTTGCCGTTTTACCTCGTCGCTGGGTTCAGCAACACGCTCAAGGGTCACCCCAACGATCTTGCCGGCAAAGGCAAAGTCGTGGGGGTAGGAACCCACAGGCGACCCCGTGTCTCTGCCCACATCGAAGGTTTCGCCGCTCATGGAGAAAATCACCGGCACCGTGCGCTCGATTCGAGCCGTTCCTAGAACCTCACCATTCACTTCCAGCGTAAGCTCACCGCCGGCAGCAAAGCCGCCATCGTGAGCATAGTGCACACAGATTTGGTGGTGGCCTTGGCTTAGGTCATTACCCACTAGAGTGGTGAATTCATGGCCAAACCAGTTGTAGACGTAGGTAGGCCGAGATTGCTCATCGAGGTACAGACTCCAACCCGCCATGTTTCCACCCTGACAGGCGATCACACCCTGGCTTGGACCATCCAAGTGGATGACAGCAGATATGCGGTAGGACGTATTCTTCAGGTTCACCACGCCGTGCTCGGGCATCCGCACGTGCATGGGACCGTATGTCATCTTGCTGTGCCCTTCCAAGGAATGGGGCGGAGCGTAGTCACCGCCACGGCGGGCAGAAGCGTCTCGCAAGGGGTAAACCCCATATCGTTGGGCTTCGGTTTCAAAGAGCGCCTGCATCTGGGCAAGTTTTTCTGGGTGGCTCGCTGCCAAATCCACGCTCTGAGAGAAATCGTCGGCAATGTTGTACAGTTCCCAAACCTCCTGCTCACCGTCGAATTCATAGCCAGCAAAACGAATCCACGGCAGCCGGCCGTGAAAGCATGAGGCGATCCAGCCATCATGATAAATCGCCCGATTGCCTAGAATTTCGAAATACTGGGTGATGTGAGGGCTTGCCCCTGCCGAACGCTGAAAACTGTCTACCATACTGTGGCCATGCACTTCGTCCTGCTTGATGCCATTGACCCGCTCTGGCATCGCAATACCCGTGACCTCCAGCAAGGTTGGGAACAGGTCGATGACATGATGGAATTGCTGCCGCAGCTCCCCCTTGGCTTGAATGCCCTTAGGCCAAGACACGGCTAAGGCGTTGCGTGTACCGCCAAAGTGCGAGGCCACCTGTTTCATCCACTGAAATGGCGAGTCAAGGGCCCAGGCCCAACCGACGTTAAAGTGGTTTTCGCACCGGTCGGTGCCAAAGTCGTCCATATGTTCCAGCAACCACTCTGGATCCTCGTGAACGCCATTTTGAAAGGACGGGGCGCTCCAAGCGCCGTGAACCGTGCCCTCGGCAGATGCGCCGTTATCACCGGTCAGATAGATGACCAAGGTGTTGTCGAAGGCGTCCTGATCCACCAAGTAGTCAACGATCTTTTCTACCTGAGCATCGGTATGGGCCATAAAACCGGCGAAGGTTTCCATCAGTCTCGCCGCCACGGGCTTGTACCGATCCGGATACTCGTCCCAGCCGGGCACCTGCTCTGGGCGCGGGGTCAGCGCGGTCTTCGGTGGGATCACACCCAGTTCAAGCTGCTTCTGGTAAATGCTCTCCCGAAGAGAGTCCCACCCCTCATCGAACTGGCCTTTGAATTTGTCGATCCACTCCGGCGCCACATGGTGAGGCGCATGGACTGCTGCCGGCGCGAAATAGCAAAAGAAGGGTTTGTCCGGAGCCGACACCTGCTGACGGCCGATCCACTCTATAGCCTTCTCCGCAAGATCTTCCGTTAGGTGGTAATCGGGGTGGCTAAGGTGTGGCTCCACCGGCGTGGTTTGGTCGTACACCGGCGGTTCCCAGTGAGAAGCTTCTGCACCAATGATGCCGTAGAAGCGCTCGAAGCCCATGCCCGTGGGCCATCGCTCAAAAGGACCTGCGGGATTTTGTTCCCACGACGGCGTGAGATGCCACTTGCCAAAGCAGCCGGTGGAATATCCGTTTTGCTTCAGTATTTCCGCAATGGTCGCGGACTCTGGCGGCATGGCGCTGTCATAGGCCGGAAAGCTGTTAGCGATCTCGGTGATGCCGCCCATGTGCACGCTGTGATGATTGCGCCCGGTCAGCAGCGAGGCCCGCGTTGGCGAACAAAGAGCCGTGGTGTGAAACTGGTTGTACTTCAGACCCGCCTTGGCAACTTTGTCCACACCCGGCGTGGGAATGGGTCCACCAAAGGTACTGCAGGTGCCAAAACCCACGTCGTCCAGCATGACCAACAAGATGTTCGGTGAGCCTTCAGCCTGCTTATTCAACTTCAGCGGACTGGGCGTGGCGTCCTGATACAAACGATCGACCCGACCATCAAAGGTCGGTGTGGGTTTGGGTATGTCTGTCATGATTTCTTCTAGTTATTCAGGGTATCGAGGTCAAAACAGGCAAAAAAGCCAGCGACTTGATCAACGTCTGAGGCAATCACCGAGCCGTCAGTCATGGCCTGCCCAAGATTCAGTTTCCCAGCAAGAATACTGAACCAGTGATCGCTACTCACCGTGATAGAAAGACCCGCACCGTCTGGGTCCGTTGGCACGGCTACCCCATGCCGAATGGTCAGGCCCGCTTGCCCGCCGTCGCTGAAAGTCACCTTTATCTGCTGTTCAAGGTCGGCAGCTCGCTCAGGCACCAGCAATACTCGCAGCAGACCCAAGGACTCAGCCGCTGGCCGCCGGGCCAGCTCGCGTTTTTGAAAGCGATGAATACGGAAACGATCTAAATTCGTGGTGCCATCTAGCTCCAAGGCCCGAGTCAAACACCAGTTTCGAATGTTCGCCGCGGTGGTGGAGTAGGCCACGCCGCGCAACCCCTGGGCTAATCGAACACGGTCTTCTGGTTCACCTGCGTCGGCCCGACCTTGGCCATTCACTTCAGACCGCACCAGCCAAGAGGCTAGCTCAATAGCCCAGCGGTAATCGTGACCCTGCAGGGCCTCGTCCACAGCCCGGCGTATATTGTCCACGCCACCAAAGCCCGCAATGAGCTTGCGCGAGCGTTCCGGGGCCGGCACGGGAAACAGGTTAGCTTCGTCCTCATCAAACCAACCGAACAATCCGGTATAGATTTGCCGCACATGGTGCTCGACCACGCCGTAAAACTGTTGGGTCGTATAGTGCTGCTTGAAGTACTCGGGCAGCTGTATGGCCGCAATCGTCTCGTTCAGAGTCAGGCCGCGATTGGCGCAGCGCACAGTCTGATCCCACATAAACTGGATGGTGTCCCGATAGTCACGAGTGATTTTGGCAATGTCGTCCTGACCGCTAATCGGCGGTCCGTGAGCACCAATCATGTCTTGAGCGCCAAGGGCACCCAGTTCATCAAGGCCACGCAGCAAAATACGAGGATCCCGATACTCTTCACCGCGAATAGCAAAGACGTTGAACAAGGTTGGCCATAACAGGTTGTTTACCGCCAGCTTTAGCTCCGGGAACCAAATCGTTACTGAGTCTGTGGCATCCGACGGTGCTGGGTAAAACTCAACCTCCAGCCCAGCGATAGTCGCCTTGGTGGGGGTATCAAATGTGTGTTCCGCTGTGACATAGCCGTGGGTAAAGGGCGCATGTTCTGGGTTGCGGAAAAAATTCCCCAGCCCCACGTTTACCACACCGTCTGGACCCTCCTCAGGCATGGCAATGGCGAATTGGTGCACCAGCCCCCGGGTCACCCGAGGTGCTATTTCCCCACCAAAGCGATTGAGGTTTGCTTCGATGCCCGAGTGCCCCCAAATGGGCAGATCAGGCTTTTCATTCAGCAGGGTTTGAGTACCAGCCACATAATGAAAGTGGGTGTAAATGCAGGCCGCCAGAGGCGCATCGGTCTGGGTACGCACCTCGGCCAAGGCCGCCGCCATCTCCTCGTTGCACTCGCCGGTATCGATAACGATCAGCCCTTCTGGCCCCTCGACGAAGGATTGATTGGATAGGCCATTGCCCACCATGGACCATGCCTTGTCCCCTACCCGATAGAGCTTACGCACAAGACGCTGACTGTGGGCAACGGTTTGGGGGTGTGCACTTTGACCCCGATCCCCCGTAACTGTCTGACCTGGCTCGAACGAGTCAACGATTTTCATACCTGCTTCTCCCCAAAATAGGTGACAGAGTGTAACGAAAAACCGTCGAAACACAGCCATCGGCAGATCTAAATCTCGAGCAAAAGAAGCATTGTGCCCACAGGTCCAAGGGCGTGTTCGTGGCTGACCCTACTACCTAAGTGGAACTAGATTCGCTGTGCGCATAGTCGATGCGCCGAGGACAAGAGACTTTGGACAGCGCCGGTCATTACCGGCCTTTGCCCTAACCCATCCCGTCGCTAATCAGCGCTCCCCTGATCAGTGCGCCGCTGTAAGGCAGTCATGATCTCATCATGACGTTTTCTACTAAGGTTGTAGCGACTGTAGATGGCCAACGACACTAGGGCGGATATGCCCATGATTGGGCCTGCGGTAATACCCAGACGAACGAGAACATCTGGGTCCAGTTCCCCCGGCACCGCCTTAAAGGGCAGCCGAACAAAATACTCGAGCATGATGCCGGCAAAGAAGTGTCCGAAGGAGTAGGAAGCCTTGGCAAAAAATGCCCTCGCGGAATAAAACAAACCCTCTTGGCGAATCCCCGTCACCAGTTCGTTCTCATCTACGATATCGCCGAGCATGGACAAAATCGCCACCGTACCGAGACCTAGGGAGAAGGTGAAACCCGCTGCGTTAAACAACAGGTAGGGCATCAGTCCGGGTTCGTGATTCTCGGGCAAAAATCCCAATAGACGAAGGTTGACCACCAGTTGGGCAAACAGCGTGATACCCGCCAACGCTCCCAACATGACAGGTTTTCGATCAAAGCGTTTCATTAACAACGGAGACAACAGCGCACCGATCATGGCGGAGGGAGCGCCGATTAGGCCCAGCCAGCGTATTTTATCCGGAGGCAGTTCCCAGAAGTAGGTGTTGATAAAGACATTCAGGGTGTCGTAAATGCCACTGGCAATCATAAAAAAGAAGTAACCAAACAGCACGATCATGTAGTTGCGATTTTTCAGCGTACTCAAGATCTCACTTAGCAGAGTCACCAAGGTCAGACGATTCTCTGACCGTTGTGCTGACGACAGATACGGAATATGGCTTGCGGTACCTGCCGCACAAGCCCAGATCGAGACAACAATGAGCGCACAGGCGGTCAGAATTAAGGGGCCGTAGGCTTCCGCTGCCAAGTGCCCGGGCACCAGCAAGCCGTCAGCCTCTCGGATTCGCTCACCCGCAAAGAAAAAACTCCACGCCACAAAGGCAAAAGACGCGCCAGCGACGTAGGCAAAAACCGTATTGGCACTGAAGAGCTGGGAGCGCTGGTGCTGATTCTTTGACAGCTCGCCCCCCAGAGCCAGATGAGGCACGCTGTAAAGGGTCAAAGACGAGCGACTTAATATGGTCCAGACCGTCAGCCAGGCAAACAGTCCCCATTGGCCGTAAGCACTGGCTTCACCCTGCAGCGCCTGAGGTGGATTAAACACGCAATACAGAGTCAGGGTCAGCGGAATTGGCGCCAGCCAAAGAAATGGGTGACGACGTCCAAGCCGGGACCGCCACCGGTCCGATACGATACCTACTACTGGATCGGAGATAGCGTCCCCAATCATGGCCAACATAATGGCTATGCCGATCAACGCATTGTTCAGCTCCATGACTTGGTTGTAATAAATGGTAATAAATGTGTTGAAGAGGCCAAGATAGATCGCTTCGCCGGTTGCACCGACGCCAAAGGCCAGTTTTGTCCCAAGCGTCAGCTTTTGCTGTGGTCCACCGCTCTCATTTGAAGTAATGCTCTCTCTCCTTAAGGGTTAGCCACGGGGCTGATGCCGCGAGATGCCTGTGCTTGCAAGCGACGCGGATACTTTAACCGCATTCTGGGCACAATTAGCCCAAGCTGTTTTTGGGCCTCTACCCTAGTAGATCAAACCCCAGCAAATCAACGTAAAAGCATGCCGAGAGATGAGCGCAGTATTTCGTTGGTATTGGTGAGAACAAAACCCGCCAGTTGATTGATCATTTGCTGTCGAGCTAAGCGGGCACTTTCTAAGGCAAAGTCTGCATCCAGAATTCTTCCCTTCGAGCTTTCCATTTGCACTGAGCTATCCAGCAATCGCTCCAAACGAAACTCGACGGATCGAGTAATAGCGCTCAGTTCCGCCTGACTGTTGGCAGAATAATCCAGTGCATGATCAACAATTGTCAGCGCCGCATTTGCGCCCGCTGCTGTGCGGATGTCGATGGACTCGACGCTTTTCAGATCGGCGACGATGGGATCTGACGTAATTTCTATTCGATTGCCAACAAACTACACGTCGTAACACCAATGACTGCGGGCCAGCCAATGCAAAGGCAACGGTTCGCAATGCCCAGCCAAACTAAACACTACCGCTCATCATAAAAGACGGCTCTCGCCTAACTAATTCCGAAAAAGATCATGGGCGCTGTAGCTCTCAGGCCAGCAATAGATGCCCCATCACCGCACATCTCAACTCTGTGCTGGGGATCATCCCCGCGAGGTACTTAGTGGCTCAATCAACAGTTAACCGCACTTGGTCTGGCACATCCCAGAACCCTGCCCAAATTTGTCCACCATCAACGATATAGAGTGACTCGTCATCTAGAATCACTCGAGTATCTGAACTTACGGAA
>JAQWIX010000024.1 GCA_029248675.1 Pseudomonadales bacterium
AGAAATCGTGCTGCATATCTTCTTCCCGGGACAGAATGAGCTTTACAGGCACGCCTACCTCTCTGGCGATTCGGGCCGCTTGGACCTGGACATCGCTCTGGGACCGGCGGCCAAAACCCCCGCCCATGGGATGCTGGTGCAAAACTACGTCTTCGGTCTCCAGCTCCAAGGCTGCCGCGACTTCGTAGCGAGAGCCCAGCGGATTCTGGGTTCCTGTCCAAACCTCGCATTTGCCGTTCTCAAAGCGAGCGGTGGCGTTCATTGGCTCCATGCAGGCATGGGCCAAAAACGGTACTTCATAGGTAGCTTCAATCACTTGAGCCGCATTGGCAAAGGCAGCAGGCACATCGCCAACTTCCACATCCGCGCCGGTTCCGCCGCTGACGCGAGCCTGAGCCAAGTCACCACGAAACTGCTCGGTGAGCGTCTCGCTGTTGACTTTGTCGCTGTCGGTTTTAGTCCACTGTATTTGCACTGCATTAAGTGCCTGTTCCGCACTCCAGTAGCTTTCGGCCACTACAGCGATGGCATTGCCTAGGTTCACAATTTGGGTGACTCCAGGCTTCGCCTTGGCTGCTGTGCCGTCAAAGGACTGCACTTGAGCTCCAAATACTGGCGCATTGCGAATTGCCGCGTACTGCATTCCCTGTACCTGAGCATCGATACCAAACACTGTTTCGCCGGTCACTTTGGCCGGAATGTCATGTCTGGGAAGGCTTTTACCCATCAGGGTGAATTGGTCGCTTTGCTTCAGTACCGGCTTCACCGAGGGCTCGAAACGGGCCGCTGCACTGGCCAACTCGCCATAGCTGGCGCTGCGGCCAGATGCTTTATGGGTCACCACACTGTTCGCCGTTGTCAGCTCCGACTCGTTGACCTGCCACTTACCCGCGGCGGCTTTTACCATCATTTCTTTGGCAGCAGCCCCGGCCACACGCATGCCCGCCTGACCGGTGGAGCGAATGCTGTAGCTGCCGCCAGTGATTTGTTGCACAAGCTCATTCGCTGCGTGGTACATCGCGCCATTTAAGGTTGGCAGCAGCACCTTGGGAATGTCCGCACCGGGAAACAGCACGCCCTTGGCCATATCGCCGTTGGCGTATTCCACCTCGGCAGGCGCTTCAACGAAACTCACATCGGCCCAGTTGGCATCCATCTCGTCCGCCAGCATTTGGGTCAACACCGTTTGGGCGCCTTGGCCCATTTCGCTGTGAGGAACTATGGCAGTGATGCCACCAGTCTCATCGACTTTAACCCACATATTTAACAGGGCTTCGCCTTCCTCGGTCACAAGGTCGGCGACCTGATCCCGGCGGTCACCGCGACGCAGGGCGACGCCCACGACAAGACCACCACCAACTAACGCCCCGGCGGAAATAAAGCCGCGGCGAGTCCACTTAGCCAAACCCGAACGTTCGTTGCTCTGTGTTGCTGACTGCTGTGCTTGATCAGACATGATCTGCCTCCTTGGTCGCGCTTTGGGCTGCCGCTGGGTCAAAAATACCGACCACTGCCTCGCTGCTGGCAGCGCGCTTAATGGCCTTGCGGATTCGTTGATACATACCGCAGCGACAGATATTGCCCGACATGGCTTGGTCGATGGCCTCGTCGTCTGGGTTGGGATTACTGGCCAGCAATGCCGCCGCAGACATAATTTGTCCTGACTGACAGTAGCCACACTGGGGCGCCTGCTCGTCTATCCACGCTTGTTGAAGCGGATGCAAGGCCTCATCAGACGATAGACCCTCGATGGTGGTCACCGCGCCGCCTTGTACCGCCGCCACAGGGGTTACGCAGGACCGAATGGCATTACCGTTGACATGAACCGTGCAGGCACCGCACTGGGCCAGACCGCAGCCGAATTTAGTACCGGTAAGCCCGAGATTTTCGCGGATTGCCCATAACAGGGGCATGCTTGGATCCACATCCAAGGTTTGCTCCTCGCCGTTTAAACGAAACGTAACCATTGATTTTTCCTCTGAGTTTAGCCGACCACGTAGCCGAGCCGCCTGGGCGTGCTGGATTGATTTACGAAATCGATTAGGGGTTGTGGGCCGTATAGTAGTCAGACCGTCGTCATTTTCAACACCAGAGGCGAAAGGTTCAGTTTTGCCCATGGATGATCAGGACATCCGCTAGGGCTTGGTGCGCCTTGGCTCTGGCACCGTATCTGTGCCAGAGCGTGTTCGCTTCGCGGGTCTGGTTTACCAAGTGTCTACGTTAGGCCGCTTCTTACCCTCGCGTTTCGCCTTGGCCGGTATTGAAGCCAGTCCTCGCACGATCCAATGGCGGGTTTCCGCCGGATCAATGACATCGTCCAACTCAAAGTGCGAGGCCATGTTGACGGCCTTACCTCGGCGGTACATGTTTTCCACCATTTCGTCATAGGCAGCAGCCCGCTCTGCAGGATCTTCGATGGCCTGCAACTCTTTGCGGTAGCCCAATTTCACCGCACCTTCTAGGCCCATGCCACCAAATTCCCCGGTTGGCCACGTCACAGTAAAGAGGGTGGCCTTGAAACCACCACCGGCCATGGCCTGGGCACCAAGCCCATAACCCTTACGCGTAACCACGGTCATCAGCGGTACGTCGATGTTGGCACTGGTGACAAACATACGGGCGGCATGTCGAACCACAGCGGTTTTCTCGATTTCTGGACCCACCATGATTCCCGGGCAGTCACACAATGAGAGAATCGGAATATCGAAGGCGTCACACAACTGCATAAAGCGGGTGCCCTTGTCCGCCCCAGGTGCGTCGATGGCGCCGGATAAGTGGGCCGGATTGTTGGCGATCACACCCATGGGCCGACCTTCGACTCGAATAAACGCGGTAATAATGCCGATTCCCCAGTGCTCTCGCAGCTCTAAGATCGAACCGATATCCGCTATACCTTCGATCACTTTACGAATGTCGTAATAGCGCAATCGATTTTCCGGCACGATGAAGCGCAGCTCCCTAGGATCCGGCGCTTCCCATTCGTCGACAGGCCCTTGAAAGTAAGACAGGTATTGTTTGGCCCGCAGAACGGCTTCCGCTTCGTCTTCTACTTCAATGTCCACCACGCCGTTGGGCACCTGAACATCCATAGGACCCACCTCGTCCGGAGTAAAGACCCCAAGCCCACCGCCTTCGATCATGGCAGGCCCGCCGATGCCGATGTTGGAACCCTTGGTGGCGATGATCACGTCGCAACAACCCAGCAAGACGGCATTTCCCGCAAAGCAGCGGCCAGTGGTGATACCCACCGTGGGCACCAAGCCCGACAGTCGAGCGAAGTAGGTAAACGCCAGACAGTCCAATCCAGCAACACCGGACCCGTCGGTATCGCCGGGCCGGCCGCCGCCGCCTTCAGCAAACAACACTACGGGCAGCTGGAACTGCTCGGCCACCTCGAACAAACGATCTTTTTTGTCGTGGTTTTTCATGCCCTGGGTACCCGCCAGCACCATGTAGTCGTAGGACATGATCATGGCGCGGCTGCGCTCTTCCGGAAACAAGCTGCCATTGATCTGGCCAAGCCCTGCAACCATACCGTCGCCGGTAGTATTCTTAATAAGATCTTCGATGGAACGTCGTCGTCGCTGCCCCGCCAGCACGACAGAGCCGTACTCAACAAACGTACCCTCATCGCACAGATCTGCCACATTCTCCCGAGCTGTGCGTCTGCCTGTTTTGCGCCGCTTGGCGACGGCTTCCGGGCGGTTTTCATCTAGGCCCGCGCCCTTGCGGTCAAAGACTTCCTGAAGGTCAGGTCGGATGTAATCCAAGTCCAGTACTTCGTCCGTTTCCTCGTCTGCACTGGCCACCTCTTGTTCGCGCAGCACAATCAGCGGATGGCCTTCAAAAACCGTGTCCCCGGGACCGACGCCAAGGCGCTCAACCACACCGCTGATGTCCGCCCGGACCTCGTGCTCCATTTTCATGGCTTCCATGACCAGCACCAGTTTGCCCGCATACACCTCGTCACCAGGTTCCACCTCGAAACTCACCACGGTGCCCTGCATGGGTGCTGCGATGGCTGCCTCGCCCGAGCCAATTTGCTCGGGCATAAGCTCGGCTTGGGCTGGCCCAGAAGACGCTGACGTTAAGCCGCTTTTACCGTGTTCCAGCACCGCCAAGGGGTCATTGGCATCGACCTGAGCCCCTGCTTGATTGGACAAATCACTGCCAGCCGCCTCGGCTTCTGGCACATAGTCCATCAGATGGTCGTCTAAATAACGTGTCGTGAACCGATTGTCTTGGAACGCCTGATCTTCAAGGATGTTCTGCAGCAGTGATATGTTCATCTCGACGCCACCGATAACAAAGTCGCGAAGACCCCGTTTGGCTCTGATGATGGCGTCCTGATAGTCATTGCTTGGCGAATAACAGATCAGCTTCGCGAGCATAGAGTCGTAATTTGGATTCGTCGCGTAGCCAGCATAGCCGTAAGTGTCCGTGCGCAGACCCGGGCCGGTGGGCACAGAAAACTGGGTAAGGCGTCCACCCGTGGGCTTAAATTCGCCGTTTGGCGTGACGATTTCCGTGTTGATCCGCAGCTGAATGGCGTAGCCCCGGGGCGCTGGAACGGATGCCTGCTCAAGGGCTAGATCCTTAAGAGAACTTCCCCCGGCAACCTTTAACTGGCTGCGCACCAGATCGACCCCTGTCACTTCTTCGGTCACCGTATGCTCCACCTGCAAACGGGCATTGGCTTCAATGAAATAATGCTGGCCGGTAGCTTGGTCCAGCAAGAATTCGATGGTGCCCAGTCCTCGGTAGTTCAGGGCCTGCCCTAACTTGACGGCATCGCGGCACAGGGTCTGACGAATCGAATCGTCCAAGCTGGGGCTGGGTGCGACTTCTATGAGTTTTTGGTGCCGACGCTGCACGCTGCACTCTCTTTCCCACAAATGACTGACCGCGCCGCTGCCGTCACCAATGATTTGCACTTCAATGTGGCGGGCTTGATCCACTAACTGCTCGGCATACAAGCTACCATCCCCAAAGGCCGCCTTGGCCTCTGAGACACAGCGCGTATAAGCGTCGGACAGCTCGTCGCCACTCTTCACAATGCGCATGCCTCTACCGCCGCCACCGGCAATAGCTTTGAGCAAGATTCCGCCGGCAGCGTGTTGTTGGAAAAAGTCTCTCGCTTCGTCTTCGCTAATGGCCTGAGACAGCCCGGCTAACACCGGCACATCATTTGCTTGGGCCAGCGCACGAGCCTTGGCTTTGTCACCAAAGGCCGATAACGCCTCTACTGTGGGGCCTACAAAGGTCATGCCTGCGGCTTCAACAGCCTCGGCAAAGGCAGGATTTTCGCTCAAAAAACCATAGCCGGGATGGACGGCATCACAGCCAGCCCCGACGCCGGCGGCGACAACGGCCTCAATATCTAGGTAGGCGCTGGCACCGCGACCTTGAAGAGCCACGGTCTCATCACCCTGACCCACATGAGCGGATTGACCGTCGTCCTCTGCGTAAATAGTCACCGTGGCAACCCCGATTTCTCCAGCAGCCCGAGCAATACGAATGGCGATTTCGCCGCGATTGGCGATCAACAGTTTTTTCATGGTCCTCTCCTTTTGTTCCCTCAATTCTTCCCCGGAATTCTCGCAAGAATTTATTCCACGTCGGGTTTCTACAAATTCAGCTGCCTTCGCACGTCGCTCAACGCCTCGATGGTGGCGAGGGCTTCACCTTGGTTAGATGACATGTTGCGCACAATAATGTCGGTGAAGCCCGCTTCCACAAAACCAGCAAATTGCGCGGCGACTGATGCCACGTCCCCACAAATCAACGCCTCTTCGGGAAAGCCCCGATACCCTTTAGCCACAGCTCGGGCTTTAAAATCCGCCGCGGTCTTGGCGTTGCTGCCAATAAAGATGTCCCGTCGCAGGGCTACCGCTCGGGGTTGACGCTGGTGTTCGGCACAGGCCTGGCGATATTGATTGAGCTGCTCGTTGGCTTGTTGCGGGGTGAGCGACGGACTGCCCAACCAGCCCTCGGCCAAGCGAGCTGTGCGATTCAGGGCCGCCGGGGCTGACGCACCAATCCACACCTCAATTTCTTGGGCTGGCAGCGGTGCAATACGAGCGTTCTCGATGGACCAAAACCGGTCGTGACTGACCCTCTCGCCGGCCCACAGTTTGCGCATGATCGATAGCGAATCTTCGAACATCGCCACCCGCTGACTCATATCCACACCCATACCCGCGCTTTGGTCAGTTGATCCCCCCAAACCGCACTGCATGATAAAACGCCCGGGCGTGATGGCAGCTAGGGTCGAAATCTGTTCGGCCAGCAGCACAGGATTCCACAGCGGCAGCAGATACAGGGCGCCAGCAGGTTTGTTATGCCAATTGGCAAGCAAACGGCCCAGCATGGGGGAGTTTTGATAGTAGGCATGATCCGTTACGTGGTGGTCACCAACAAATAAGCTGTCCAAATCCGCATGTCGGGCCGCCGCTGCCCTTTCAATCATGTACTGGGCACCGACTCGCGGGTCGTCGACCCGATAAGCGGATTGAATGGAAATACCGATGCGCATAGCTCTGCTAAATCTCCCCGGATCTTGGTGTGTGTACCGATTGGCTCAAAACCGACTGGGGGCTTAAATGATGCTCAAGAAGCTCCCCCGCTTCGAACAGCAAATCGTATACCAAGGGCGTCGAGGCGCCATGACCTGTTAGCAACCCATGCTTGAGCACTTGGGGCAGCCAAATGGCGTCGTCAGCCCACATCTGCTCGTAGGGTATATCACCTAGCGGACACCAAAACGGCCTTGCTTCCGGGGTTTCTCCCATATGGCCGCTAAAATCTCGCGCCACAAAAACATAGCCCAGCCATTGCGGGCCATTGCGTTCAACGAAACGAAGTTCCGCCACACAGCCCAGCGGTTCGGCCTCGATACCGGTTTCTTCCAGCATCTCCCTACGGGCACAGTCCTGCAGTGTTTCGCCAAGCTCCCACTTGCCTCCAGGAGCGTTAATCTTGCCCATGCCATGCCCAGATTTTTTCTCGATCAACAACACCCGATCTGCATCTACTAGAAACAGCAGCGTGCCGACGAATTCTGGCTGCCACCGCTGATGCCAAAGCGTCTTAATAATAGGCGTATCGATGGTCAGTCTGGCCACGGCTATGCGTCGTAGCGTACTTGCAGGGCCGCATACAACGCATCGGGCAGGTCAGCCGCACTGACCTCAAGTTCGCTTAGCAGGTCAATCAGATGTTCGTTGTCTTCCCGCCCACCCCATAGCTTGCGGTATTCGCCGGTTTTGTAGCCATGGTTTTGACGAAAGCGATTCAGTACGTTTTTTCCGATGTACAGATCGAACAATTCTTCCAATGTCATGGGCAAGGCTGCCATGGCATCAATGAAGGGTTGCAGTTCAAAAGAACGTGTTCGCAAACAGGAGCCAGCCAATTCTTCAATGGCCAAACGGAAGGCACCGGCTTGATCCTCATCGGTTGCTGAGGCTAGGGGCGTCACTGAGGCCAAGGCATCTGCCACGTCATCGGAAACATCACCCTGTCGCAGCAGCTCGCTTAACGCAAAGTGCCAAATGTCCACCAATTCCAAACGCACCTGATCCAAATCCGCATCCTGCTTTTTCCACCACTTCCAACCGAAGTGGTCGAGCATTTCAGCGCACTCGACCCACATGGCCCGGTAATACTCATAGCCCTGACTACGCCACTGGGGATGCACTAAGGTGTTATGGCTGTCTTGCATCTCAGCCATGGTTCGCAGCATGGCGTAACGTTCTGAAGTGTTTTGTGTCGGGTTATCGGAGGTGGGCATAGGGGTTCCTAACAGCGCGTGATAAACAGCCCCCAAGCCTACCTAAACTGGGCCGAATCTGCCCAATTCAATGTATTGCTCGCCTGCATGACTGCCGTTAGCCTAAGCCTTCGCGCTTACCGGTAGGTAACAGTCAACCAGAAGAGGGGGAAGTATGGATTTATCATTTGGTCCGGAATACGACGCGTTTCGCAGTGACGTCGTCCTGTTTCTCAAAAACAACGCAGACAAAGCGCCAAAAGGCAGCGATTTGCGTGGGCAAACCGCTAAAGACTGGCAAAAGCTGCTGATCGAAAACGGCTACACCTGCCGCACAATCCCCAAAGAGTTCGGCGGCTACGGCGCCGAGGCAGACATCATCAAATCCAGGATCATCGCCGAGGAGTTTTCCAACGCCCGTGTTAGCCCGGGACTGGGCGGCCAGGGCATTTCCATGCTGGTTCCGACCTTGCTCGAGATGGGTACCCAAGAACAAAAAGAACAATTCATCCGCCCGACCATTATGGGTGACATGCTTTGGTGCCAGGGATATTCCGAGCCGGGGGCCGGCAGTGACCTAGCGGCCCTGTCTACGGCGGCAGTACTGGACGGCGATGAGTGGGTGATTAACGGACAGAAGATCTGGACCAGTACCGCTCATATTGCGGACTGGATTTTCTGCTTGGTTCGCAGCGAACCCGATGCCCCCAAGCATAAAGGCATATCGTTTTTGCTTTTCGACATGAAAACCCCTGGCATCGAAATTCGGCCGTTGGTAGACATGACCGGACAGGCCAACTTCAACGAGACCTTTTTTACCGATGTACGGGTTCCCAAGCATCAAATCGTTGGTGAGCGCGGTCAGGGTTGGCAGGTTGCCAACGCCATTTTGGGCCACGAGCGGGAGACTCTCGCTCCGGCAAATACCGCCCAAACTCGGGTCAATGCCCTGATTGAGCTCATGAAAAACGAAACCGCCGACGGCGCTCGACTCATCGACAACCCGGTGTATCGAGATCGCCTGATGAAAATCCAAAGCAAGGTTATGGCCATGCGCTTTAACGAGCTGCGGGTGCTTTCGGCTCGTCTGAACCCGGGCCAAGACCCGGGACTGTCGCGCATGATCACCAAGCTGGAAGGCACCGAGCTGCGCCATGACTTAGAGGGCCTCGCCATCGACGTTATGGGCGAGATTGGTTTGGCTTATGAAGACAACCCGTACCTGCGCGGTTCAGGAAGCTGGCAGCGGGACTATATGTATTTCTTGGGTCTTATCATTGGTGGCGGCACCTCGCAGATTCAAAAGAACATTATCAGCGAGCGCGGCTTAGGCATGCCGCGAGAACCAAAATTCGAAAAAGCGAGCTAAGGAGGCACCATGCAGTTTGGACTATCAGAAGAACAGATCCTGCTTCGCGACAATGTGAATCGCTTTTTGGATGACCACGCGTCCCTTGACCGAGTTCGCCAATACGCCGACGGCGGCGACGATGCGGATATTTGGGCAGGCCTAGCGGAACTGGGTGTGCCTGCGCTGTTGGTACCCGAAGACCAAGGCGGCATTGGATTGGCACCATTGGACGCGGCCATTGTTGCCGAATGCCTTGGTTCGCACATCGCGCCAACACCGTTCCTGGGCACTGCCGTCATGGCCCCCAAAGCGTTGGTGGCCAGCGGTGGCAATCACGACGAATTGTTGGCCGAAATTGCTGCCGGCACCCACCGGATTGGCATTGCGTTTTCAGAAGCCATTAAGCGCCGCAACGACGCACGCGTTGAAGTCCGTGGCGAACGCATGTTCGGCAAATCGCTGTTCGCCTTTGATGCGGAAGCGGACTCGTACCTTGTAGCCGACCAGAACAAACACCTATATCTGATCGCGGCCAATGATCCGGGATTAAAACGAAGCCACCTCACCACCGTGGACAAGACCCGGCGCACCGTGGAGCTTACCTACGAGGACGTAGCAGCCAAGTGCATTAGCACCGATGTTGCCGTATTTGAGGCGACCTTAGACATCGGCCGCATCGCTCTGGCCGCAGACACACTAGGTGCAGCTCAGAACATGCTGGACCAAGCCGTGGAATACGCCAAGCAGCGGGAACAGTTCAATCGGCCCATTGCCAGCTTTCAGGCGGTAAAGCATATGTGCGCCGAGATGGCTGCCCAACTGGAACCCTGCCGCTCCATGGTTTGGTTCGCCGGACATGCCTTAGCAGAACTACCCGACGAAGCCCGGGTCACAGCGTGTCATACCAAGGCCCATTTGGCGGAAGTTGCCCAATTTGTTGCCAAGACCGCTACCGAGGTTCACGGGGGCATGGGTTTCACCGACTTGGTGGGCTTGCACTATTGGTTCAAGCGCTGTGGCGCGAACCGCCAGTGGCTGGGAGCGCCAGAATTTGTTCGGCAAGAAGCTGCGGTTCTGCAAGGGCTGGTAACAGACTAGACCCCTCGAACTGACGCCGGCGGACCTACTGTGAGCAATTCCAGACCGGTGTCTTTGCTTGCCGTAGTTGTGGGAGCACTGATTCTGGGTGCCACGACCTCGGCCCTGCGAGAAATCGACGTGGGCAGCACGGCTGCTGCTTTTTGGCGAGTAGCTCTGGCGCTACCGATTTTGATTCTGTTGGCGGCCTGGGGCAACCGAAGGCGGCCGGGGACCCATCCGCTGCCCGACAGCAAACACCGCGGACTGCTAGCCTTGGCTGGCGCTTTTTTTGCCGGCGATCTTGTGTTTTGGCATCTGGCGTTAACCCAAACAACTCTGGGCAACGCCACTTTCCTCGCCACTCTATCCAGCCTGTGGGTGCCGCTAACAGCCTTCTGCTTGCTGAAGCAACCTCTTTCACGGCACTTTATCGCTGGCTTGGTCTGCGCCCTTTGCGGCTCTGGCATATTGGTCAGCGCCCATGTGTCTTGGAACACGGACACATGGATCGGTGACTTTTACGGTTTAATCACAGGCTTCTTTTTTACCGGCTACCTGCTCGTGATTGGACGCTGTCGCGACACTTTGACCACTACGGATACCATGCTTTATTCCTCGGGGTTTTGTGCACTGTTCCTGCTGCCCTTCGCCATCGCGGCCAATGTGGTCTTCAACGAACCCCTGATTCCAGTGTCCTTAACCGGTTGGCTCAGTGTCCTGGCATTGGGTTTGCTTGCTCATCTGTTGGGGCAGGGCCTTGTGGCCTTTGGCGTCGGCCCACTGAACACCAGCCTAGCGGCGGTGATTTTATGTTTGGAGGGTGTCGGGGCCATGGCAGTAGGCGCCTTGTTTTACTCTGAAACTCGTAGCTGGCTGGACGGATTTGCCGTAGTTCTCATCGTCAGCGGGATTGGTTTGGCTCAGTACAAAAAGGCTGCTTAAACAGCAGGCATTAGCCCTTCACAGCGAAAAGACACGGGCGTGCTAAGATTCGGGATTGATCGCGGTACGGATCCATCCAATGACAGCCAACCCAGCGCCAAACAAACCATCTATCGCTAGCGATCCATCGCACGTTGACGTATTCGTCATTGGCGGTGGCATCAATGGCGCTGGCGTTGCACGCGACGCAGCGGGCAGAGGCTATTCTGTCGCCTTGTGCGACGCAGGTGACTTCGGGTCAGGCACCTCGTCCGCCTCCACCAAGCTCATCCACGGCGGTCTGCGCTACTTGGAATACTACAAATTCAGATTGGTGGCCGAGTCCTTGCGGGAGCGGGAGCGCTTGTGGGGCATGGCCCCCCACATCATTTGGCCCATGAGGTTTTTACTGCCCCATCACAAGGGCCTGCGACCGAAATGGTTGCTGCGGCTGGGCCTGTTTATTTACGACCACCTGGGTGGTCGCAAACTGCTACCGAAGACATCCCGAATCGACCTGAGTCGGGATCCCGCCGGTAAGATCCTTAGTAAGGATCTCGACACAGCTTTCGAGTACTCGGATTGTTGGGTAGAGGACTCTCGACTGGTGGTTTTGAATCTGCAAGACGCCTGGATGAACGGCGCCAATATCATGCCTCGCACCAAGCTGCACAGCGCGGTTTTTCTCGACGGCATATGGCAGCTGACTCTTGAGCACAGTGTCACAGGCGCACAGCAGACAGTTACAGCCAGCCAGCTGGTAAATGCAGCGGGGCCTTGGGTAGACGAGGTACTGCGCCAAGGGTTGGGGCGGAACGACACCAACAACATACGCCTTGTAGGCGGCAGTCATATCGTGATCAAACGACAGCTTCCGGACAACCGCTCCTACATGTTTCAAAACGCTGACGGTCGCGTGGTTTTTGCCATCCCCTATGAGAGTGATCACCTAATGATCGGCACCACAGACAACGACGACGTCTCCTTAGATTCGCCGCCGACCATTACCGACGAAGAAATTCTGTACCTGTGCGGCATTGCCACGGAATACCTGCGCGAGCCGGTCACCCCTGCCGACGTGGTTTGGCATTTTTCCGGTGTTCGGCCCCTTTACGATGACGGTGCCAGCGAAGCCACCGAAGCTACCCGAGACTACGTGATTATTCAGGACCGCCAGACTAACGGCAGGCTGATCAACATCTTTGGCGGCAAGATCACTACCTATCGAAAGTTGGCGGAAGAAGTGCTGACTCTCGTGGATCAAGGCGCCAGCAAACGCACCAAAAAATGGACCGCCGATGCAGCGCTGCCCGGCGGTGATTTTCCCGCCACGGGCTTTAACGATTTAGTAGCCCGAGCCACGAAGGATTTCGACTTCGTTCCAGCAGACCTGATCCAGCGCTTGGCACGGCTTTACGGGACTCGCCTCTGGGTGCTGCTAGCCGACTGCAGCTGCATCGAAGACCTCGGCACATGCTTTGGCGCGGATTTGTATCAGGCAGAAGTCGATTACTTGGTTCGGAAAGAATGGGCTCAACAGGCCGAGGACATTGTTTATCGGCGCACCAAGTTGGGTCTGCGCATGTTGGATGATGACATTCGTGCCTTGGAAGACTACCTAGGTAACTCTGCGATAATTCAAGGCGTTGCCGGTTTTACCGCAGACCTCGATAACCCCCAAGTGGCGCAAACAGTAGGCTAGCTGCTGACCTAGCTGTTTGGGTTGCTGCATGGCTTGAGCCAGATGCTGGGTAGTAAAAACCTCTGGCAGCTCACCGCCAACAAAGACCCATAGGTCCTGCGGCCCTTTGATTCGCAGTCGCTCCAGCACGCTGATTAAGTGACGCCCCTTGCGTCGCCAACCACCGCGACCCCGACGGGCTTTCGCGTCGTACTCCTGCTGCTCTTCTTCTTCGGTCAACACCACTTCAACGGCAAAATTGTCGTGGTTCAGCATGTCCGGTAAGTACACTAGTTCCCGAAGGATGTGCACGATGGCGCCGCGTTTGGGTGAGCGGCGACTGGTGATCTCACCGGTTTCCGTGTCTTGCAGGCGAACCAAGGTTTTACGATGAGCAATGGGGTGCACCAAAACCACTGGACCAAGCTCCGCAAGTTGCTTCATTTTGCGCCCTAAACCACTGAAGCTGGAGGTTTGGATTTCATAGATCACGCCATCGCGAACCACGTCAGCAATGAACCCCGAAAAGGGAACTTCCGCCGCACCGTCATCACCTAAGTAATCTAGTTTCAACGCCGCGTGCAGGGCCCCTTCGTTCAGCATGCCGATTTTTGCCATGCACTGAGCTTAACCTTGGCGGCGGGCGCGATACTAGACGAATCACCAATCTGCTCTGTGCAATACTGTTGCTAAAGAGTGGCACATATGGATTCGAGCAACCGCTGGCAAATCAGCGTCGACACACCCACTGGCGAGCAGCAGGGTATCTTGGAGCTAGAGATAGGCGACGGGGTATGTGGCGGACGGCTATTCAACGATTCCGGCGAACTGGCGTTAGAAGATGGCTATATCAACGACGGCCAGCTGCATTGGACCTTGCGCCTGAACAGACCGATCCCTATGGCCTTGACCTGCCAAGCTTTCATCGAGGGCAACAATCTAACCGGCGATGTCACTATTGCAGCTTTCGGCAACTTCTCTTTTACTGGACGCTTGCTTAACGAGCATTCTGACTGAACCTAGACCCGGGGAGAGACTATGAGCTGGGAAACCGAACTGGACGAGATGAAGCATCGAGCCACATTGGCCGAAGCCATGGGCGGCAAAGAAAAAGTAGCCCGTCAGCACGAATTCAACAAGATGACCATTCGCGAGCGCATCGCGCAAATTGCCGACGCGAGGTCCTTCCACGAACTTGGCAAGCTGGCTGGCGTTGGCGAGTACGACGACGACGGCAACCTAACCCACTTCACGCCCTCGAACTTCGTGTTTGGTACAGCGGAAATCGACGACAGACCTGTGATTTTGTCCGGCGATGACTTCACGGTGCGAGGGGGCTCTGCCGATGCCTCCATCGCGGGTAAACGGACACAGGCCGAGGGCTTAGCCACTGAGCTTCGACTGCCTCATATTCGCTTGGTGGATGGCATGGGTGGCGGCGGTTCGGTGAAGACTATCGAAACCGCGGGACGCACCTACATCCCGGAACTGCGAGGCTGGGAGACGGTGGTTTCTCATTTGAGCGTGGCGCCTTCGGTATCTCTGGCCCTTGGCTCAGTAGCCGGTATTGGCGCCGCCCGGGTTGCGACTTCCCATTACTCTGTCATCGTTAAAGACAGTGCTCAGATGATGATTGCCGGTCCGGCGCTAGTTGACTGGGCCAGCTTGGGTGATGTCAGCAAGGAAGAACTGGGATCCTACAAAATACACACCCGCAACGGCGCCATTGATGACGAGGCCAGCAGCGAACAAGAGGCCTTCGAGATGGCCCGCCGCTTTTTGTCCTACCTACCCAGCAGCGCTGACGAGTTGCCACCGGTTACCGAATGCGCAGACGACCCTCAGCGGGAAGATGAGGCGCTGTTATCCATCGTACCCAAAGATCCCCGTCAGGTTTATAAGATGCACACGGTGCTGGAATCCGTCTGCGATGAAGGCTCCTTTTTCGAGATCGGGAAAAAGTGGGGCCGCTCCATCATTACCGGCCTAGCCCGCTTGGATGGGATTCCCGTGGCTATCTTCGCCGAAAACCCGCGGGTCTATGGTGGGGCTTGGACTGCCGATGCCGGACGCAAGTTAATTCGGCTGCTGGATCTAGCCTCCACATTTCACCTACCCGTCATCCACTTGGAGGATTGCCCCGGCTTCTTGATCGGCAAACAGTCGGAAGAAGAAGGCACCATACGAGTGGGCGCTACGGCTCTGGCGGCCATGGGCCAACTAACCACGCCATTTTGCTGCGTGGTGGTGCGCAAGGCTTTTGGGGTTGCCGGAGGAGCCAACCACAAGCCGGGAAGTCATCACTTCCGTGCGGCATGGCCATCCGGTGACTGGGGCTCCTTACCCATCGAAGGCGGCATCGAGGTAGCCTACAAAGCAGAAATTGCAGCAGCAGACGATCCAGACAGTCATCTGGCCAAGATCAAGGAACGCCTTAACCGTCTGCGATCTCCGTTCCGCTCTGCGGAGTATTTTGAAATCGAAGAGATTATCGACCCACGCAAAACCCGCGCCTATTTGTGCCAATGGGCAAAACTTGCGCGCAAAGCGTTGCGTGTGGATCCGCCGAACTTCGGGTATCGCCCTTAGACGACCAAAACAAACCCTAACCCTTCAACGAGTAGGAAGCATTATGAGCGAGGGATTTCGACAACATTCATACCAGCCACCGGAAGGCGCCACGGAAATCATATTGGTTCGCCACGGCGAATCTCGGGCCGCTACCAAGGAGAACCCCTTCCCCCTAGTAGACGGACACGGCGACCCGGAGCTGCATCCAAATGGCGAAGCTCAAGCCGTCGCCGTGGGCGAACGGCTGAAGCATGAGGTCATCGACGCGATTTACGTCACCTCGCTGCAGCGCACGGTACAAACTGCGGCGCCCTTGGCTGGCCATTTGGGCATGCAGACCCGGCTGGAGGCCGACCTGCGAGAAGTCTGCCTTGGCGAGTGGGAAGGTGGCATCCTGCGCATGAAGGCCGCAGCGGGCGACCCGATTTTTGTGCAAATGCAGGCTGAAGAGCGCTGGGACGTGATACCCGGCGCAGAAAGTTGGGAGACCCTCAACCAACGCATTACCGGCGGTTTAAGTCGGATCCATCAGCAGCATCCAGACCAAAAAGTGGTGGCCGTAGTTCACGGCGGTGTGATCGGCCACATTTTGGCGCATGCCACCGGCTCGTCACCCTTCGCCTTTAACGGCGCAGACAATGGCTCCATATCACGCATCGTAATACACGCGGACGGGATCAAGGTCCGATCCTTCAACGACAATTTGCATGTGCAAAGCACTCTGCACACTGGCAGCGGGCAATTGACCTAGCCGTTGAAAAACCAGCCTGCTTCAAACACTGGAGAATAGCGCCTCTGGAGAACTCGGGGCGCAACTTAGTGGCAGTTGGGACAGAACCGCGGGACCCGCAGCGGAGCGGTGTAAAAAGCTCATCTTGCTCTACTCGCCCAGGGATTTACTGGCTGCGACAAATTTGCCCTCCAAGGCTACCTGAGTATTAACCAGTGCCCCCATGTTCAGGGCGTCGCTAAGACCTGCCTGCCGAGTGGTTCGATGCAGTTGCTTGGTTTGGGCCACCGCTATTTTATCCCGCCCGGCAATTGTGTCGATGAATGTAACCGCCTCCTCGGCCAATGCCGACCCGCTATCACTGAGGCGATTGATTAACCCCATATCATAAAGGCGCTGGGCGGAAATGGTCTCGCCCAGAATAGCCAGCTCCAAAGCCTGCCGCGGCCCCAGCAGCTTGCTCAGCACCGGGGTATTAATCGCCGCAGGAAAATTGTGCCGCATTTCAGACACCTGGAATCGCGCACTCGCGTCGGCAAGGACAAAGTCACAGCCCATGGCTAGGGTGAACCCACCGGCGAAGGCGCAACCACGCACGATGGCCACAGACGGCAGATCGGCTTGGTCGAGCATTCGAAAAACATTCGCCCATTCACCGTCAGTAGCCACAAGCTCGGCATAGGGCAAAGAACCACTAAAGGACTGGAGATCTCGCCCGGCACAAAAATGTTCGCCTTCACCCGCAATTACCAAACACCGGCTTGTAGGGTCAGTAATAGAACGGTGTATCTCGCTGTGCAACTGGGCCACCATTTCCCTTGTAAACGCATTGCGCTTTTCAGGACGATTCAAGCGCAGCGTCGTTACCCCATCGGTGGTTTCTACTAGAACACTCATAGCCTCGCACTCCCATTGCCCTTTAGGTCAGCCAGTTTGTCTGGCGGGTTTCCCCGATCTAGACATCACTTTGCAACAAAGGTTCGGCGTTAACCAACCCGTTTCTCGGGCTGATTTGACCTTAGGCCGGGCGCCGGTAGGCCTGATCTGACAAGCCCTTGGAAAGCACGATCTGCCACAGCTGCAGCCGGCGTGCTCGAAAAGCCCCGGCGCAGCAGAGCAAGTAGTACTTCCACATTCGATAAAACGTGTTTGAGTAGTTGTGCTCCAGTTGATCCCAAGCACTGTCGAAATTGTGGAACCACGCCATCAGAGTTTTGTCGTAGTCGGGGCCAAAGTTGTGCCAGTCTTCAACCACCAACAGCGACTCCACCGCGGCACTAACACGGCGCATCGAAGGAATTTCGCCGTTAGGAAAAATATACTTTGCCGTCCACGGATCCAGCCCCATACGGTTGTGATTCTTGCCGATGGTATGCAGCAAACACAGGGCGCTAGGTTTCAGGCATCTATCCACGACTTGCATGAAGGTTCGATAGTTCTTATGACCCACATGCTCGAACATGCCAACGGAAACAACGGCATCAAACTGCTGCTCAACCTGCCGGTAATCCTGCAGGCGTATTTCAACGGGTAGATTGCGGCAGACGTTTTCCGCCCACTCGGCCTGCTCTTTAGAGACAGTTACTCCCACCACCTCCACCCCGTAATGTTCGGCAGCATACTGAGCGAAGCTGCCCCAGCCGCATCCGATATCCAGAACCGTCATACCGGGCCGAAGTTCCAGCTTGCGACAGATTAAATCGAGCTTTGCCTTCTGGGCATCCGCCAAGGTATCGCTGTCCGCCCAATATCCACAGGAATACACCATGTTTGGGTCTAGCATGGCACGATAAAGGTCATTGCCTATGTCGTAGTGATGTTCACCAACCTGAAACGCCCGCCGCTGGTTTTGCAAATTAAATACCTTGGCACTGAGCCAGCTTAAGGCGTGGCTGAGAAATGCGTGGTTTTGGGCAATAGGGCTTCTCAGCAAGCGATTTATAAACTCATCAATCTGGGCACATTCCCAGGACCCGTTCATGTAGCCCTCGCCAAGGCTGAGAGATCCGTTCAGGAGCAGTGTCGAATAGAGCTGGGGATCTAAGACTTGGATATCCCATGGCTGATTGCCGTTGAATGTGACGCCGGGGTCAGTCAACAAAGACTCAAGCCGCCGCTGTGCGAATGATTTGGGTGCACTTCTGCTGCCAAACTCACTCATGCCCTTACTCCCCAAAACACATATATCAGACTCTGCATCTGGGGGCTTACGACAGACACTGAGAATACTGCCGCTTCCGAAGCCGCTTGCGGGGTACCTCCACGAGATGCTGACTCGACGCTATCGAAGCCGGAAACCCAGCGCCATTGGCGTGAGAGTTTGATTGTCGCCAACGTTAATTAGTCGACATTTGCTTTGATGGTCGGTGAGCTAAGTGTCGCCTTGAGAACGCTTCAACAAAGCGGCTACAACGGATTCTAGATTTTGTGGTGGCAGATCTTTGAGATCGCTCATGTGCTCATAAATTGCCGCGGCGGCGGTATGAAAGCTGTCGGGTAAGCCGGCACTGGAATAGTTTTCGCTGATCTCCAGCATTTCACCGACAAACCGCCATGCCTTGCCCGATGTCATTGCAGCCGTGTACTCGCTCCGCTTAAGCAAATCCGGCGAAGAAATTGCCCACTCTTGATGCAGCGCCTCTCGCACCCCCCCGGCTTCAGCCAGCGCATTCACTGACAGCAGCAGAGCACTCGCCCCCTTGCTGTAGGCTGCATAGGCCATCTTCAGGGAGGAAGCAGCCACGTTCCCATTGGGAACACCGGTCTTGGGTAGCGCAATGGCCTCTAGGGCGCCAGCGCTAAACCAAGCGCTTACCGCCGGAGCATGATGCCCGGACAAATAAAGCCGAGTGGTACCGGGTTTGATTGCTGGAGGACCAATGATGCCACCGTCCACATAGGCGCCAGCCCCAAGAAGCTCGGCGATTTTTAGGGACGTGGACGGCGCTAGCGCGTTGGCATCGACGTACAAACCCGTGTAACCGGTGGCGTGAACGGCCCGCGCTAACGGCACAGCCCCATGCGGGGGACAGATGCTGATTATGGCGTCTGCCCAACCGGCGATTTCGTCAATGGAAGTAAAACTGCGAAGCCCCTCGGCACGCTGGCGGCTCTCCAGACTGCGCCCAGCGGATACCCACCCGACCTGGTGGCCACTATCCTTAAGCGTTTGAGCAACGGTGACACCCATGGCACCGGGATGCAGCACGCCGATATTCATTCCAGACATGAGGCCTCCTATTTACGGTAGTCCAAGGGTGGCTCCCGATCCCCCAACAAAGCTGCGTAGACAAAGTTCGGGCCTTGAGCCTCTTTCAACTCAGCCTTGGCTTGAGTAATGGTCTGGGGCTGCAACATCAACTGCGCCGCAGATTTAGCCAGCAGCCGGGATGCCAGATCCATACCTTTATGGCCGATGCTCATGCCTCCTGCCGCCACAGCCTGCCAACTGTGCGCCGGCGTGCCGGGTACCCAGGTGGCCGTAGTGAAACCCACCGTTGGCACTAACCAACTGACATCACCCACATCGGTGGAACCCATGGATTGGCGAACCTTGTAGGCAGATACCGTTTCTTCCGAACCCAGGGGGCGCCGGGGATTAATCAAAGTGCCCTGTAGGGTCTGGGCAAAAGCTTGCTCGGTGGGACTGTATTGAATACCCCCAAGGCCAACGAGATTGTCATAGACCAGTTCCGCCAAGGTCAGGTTCGGCAGCACCGGGTAGTTACCGTGCATTACCTCTACGTTAACTTCGGTGCCGGTGCCCATGGCAGCGGCTTGGGCTGCTTTCACGACACGCTCGAATAGGTCCACTACCTGCTCTTTTTCTGGGTGCCGGACGTAGTAATACACTTGGGCCGTCTCTGGCACGATATTCGGCGCTGCACCACCGTCGGTAATCACATAATGCAACCGAGCGGTTTGGGGTACGTGCTCGCGCATAAGATTCACCATGAAGTTCATGGCCTCTACGCCGTCTAGGGCAGACCGTCCCTGATCTGGTGCCGAGGCCGCATGTGCGGCCCTACCAGAGAATGTAAAGCGACCGGACTTATTCGCCGTGGTGCTAGATGGCGATGCGGAATTAGCGTCACTGGGGTGCCAATGAAGAACGATGTCGACGTCCTCAAAGACACCGGCCCGGGCCAGATACACCTTGCCGGAGCCCCCTTCTTCTGCAGGCGTACCTACCAGCTTAATCGTGCCCCGCAGATTGTTTTCCTCAAGCCAATGGCGAACCGCCACCGCAGCCGTGGCTGAAGCTGCGCCGAAGAGGTGGTGGCCACAAGCATGACCCGGCGCGCTTTCTTCGGTGATTCTGCGCTGGGGTTCGGCCGCCTGATTTAGACCCGGAAGTGCATCAAACTCAGCCAAGATAGCGATGGTGGGATCCCGGTCCGTGGTGTTGTCAGTCTGGTAGGTAGCAACAAAGGCTGTGGGAATGTCCGCTACCCCAGTTTGTATTTGAAAGCCTTGGCCGCCAAGG
>JAQWIX010000031.1 GCA_029248675.1 Pseudomonadales bacterium
TACACTACTGTGAAGCCAGCGGCCACGAGTCTTGGTTGGCCACGTTGCAGAGCCTGTTGGGACTGCCCGATGTTTCGACTAATGTAGCGAGAGCCGCAGCAGGGGTCCGCGAACAATGAGCGACTTTTTTCAAAACGGTACCGTCACCACCCTGCACAATCTAAAAACCCGTAGCTTGGAATCCTTGGAAGAGGAGCTCCACCAGTTTAGCCAACACAATCCCATGGCCTTGATCCTGCCCTGCCTTTACTCAGAGCTGGCCCATGACGCCTTGGCCAACATCATCGACGTTTTGAATGGCGCAACCTACTTAGACCATGTGGTCATTGGTTTGGATCGAGCCACCCAAGAGGAGTATCAACACGCCCTTGATTATTTCAGCGCCCTTCAATTGCCTCACACGGTGATTTGGAACGACGGGCCACGAGCAAAAGCGCTTCAGGACCGGTTGCAAGACCACGGTGTTGCTCCGACAGATCTCGGTAAAGGTTGCAACGTGTGGTACTGCTTCGGCTACGTGCAATCGTTAGCCAATATAAAGGTCGTCGCACTCCACGACTGTGACATCACGACCTACAACCGTTCACTGTTAGCACGGCTGCTTTATCCCGTCGCCAATCCGCAGTTTAACTATCAGTTTTGCAAAGGTTTCTATGCCCGGGTAGCCGACGGCAAACTCAACGGCAGGGTCAGCCGGCTGCTGGTCTCGCCGTTGGTCAGAGCCATGAAACGTATTTTCCCGCATCAGGACTTCTTGGATTATCTGGACAGTTTCCGATACCCCTTGGCTGGCGAGTTCGCCATGCGAGTAGACCTGCTCAAAACTCTGCGAATTCCCGCAGATTGGGCGTTAGAAATTGGCATTCTCACCGAGGTGTTTCGCAACTACTCCACTAAACAAGTCTGCCAAATCGAAGTGGCAGACAACTACGACCACAAACATCAGGAGCTTTCTGCCGATGACAAGTCTCGGGGGCTGTCGCGAATGAGCTCCGACATCGGCATGGCCCTGTATCGGATCATGGCCACCTTTGGCACGGTCTTTGAGGCTGGAACCGTACGCACGGTCAAAGCCGCCTATTTGCGCATCGCCTTGGATCTGATCGAGTCTTATTACAATGATGCCGTGGTCAATGGCTTGAATTTCGATCGGGACGCCGAGGAGCGAGCAGTTGAGACTTTTGCCAACAACGTCTTAACCGCGGGACAGGAATTTTTACGCACTGGGCAAGAGCTGCCCTATGTGCCTTCTTGGAACCGAGTGCTCAGCGTCTATCCGTCGGCGCCAACAGACCTAGCTCAAATCGTAGAGCGTGATCACCATGAGTTCCGTAACGTGCAGGACTCAGGCGTAGTTGCCCTCGGCTAGGTCCAACCACAACACTTGGAAGGCATCCAACAAAATCGGTTGATCGGACTGGCTTTGGCGGCCCGTCAGCAGATCAATGGCCATGGATAGCACGGGGCCCAACTCACTTGGCCAGGGCAGGGATCGACTGTGCTCTGCGAAGGAAGCGACAACGAGAATACGCTGGTGAGTGCTCTCTCGCAGAAACATCAAATGATCGCTACCGCCGCCCAAAAACATCTGGGACGCATCAGGGCTAAAGGCTCCTTGAGCCGATCGCAACGCCAGACTGTCCGCCAACGCCCTGTGCACCTGGGAATGATGGGTCTGGGTGTGCCCCAGCGCTTCCGCCAACTCATCGATATTCCAGTGACCGCGATTTATGGATCGTGTGCGCCCGGTGCTTTCCATCTCTCGATGGTCGTTCAACGTGCCCACCATGGCATTGAGATAAATACCCGGCACCCCCTGATAGGCCAACATCAACTGATGCGCGCCAATAAACGCGGCGACGCTGTCGGCGAGGCCTTGAAAGGCGGAAAACAGGGCAATATTCAACTCGTAAGCACGCTCCTCTCCATGTTCAGCGCTTCGCATCGAAGCCAATCCGCCCTGCAGGTGCACCGCATCGACCAACCGCTGGATATCCGACTCGGGCATCAGGCCTTCCAATGGACGGAGGCCAATGCCGTCATGAGAGGAAATAAAGTTGAAATAGCTACAGCCCGGTGGGGGCGCCTGCAATTGACGAGACCAATCCACCAGAGCCCGGGCATCACTAAACAAATAGCTGAACAACAACAGCGGCGCCAAGCTGAATTGATAAACCAAATGAGCTTCATTGCCCGCACCGAAGTAACTGACGTTCTCTTCGTGGGGCACATTGGTTTCCGTTATCAACACCAAGGGCAGCTCGGCCACCTCAATCAAGCCTCGCAGAATGCGTACGACCATATGGGTTTCAGGCAGGCTCATGCAGGTGGTTCCCGAACGCTTCCACAAGTAGGCAATGGCGTCCAACCGGATATAACGTGCCCCCATACGCGCATAGAAAAAGAGAATGTCAGCGAACTCCAACAGCACCTGAGGGTTTGCGAAGTTCAAATCGACCTGATCGTCGCTGAAGGTCGTCCAGACTTTTTTGACGCCCCGACGAGTATGAATTTCCGTATGCAGTGGCGAATTTCGTGGCCTCAGCACTTGAGTAAGGTCGGGCACACCGGCCAACTCGTGGAAATAATCTTTGCCCGGCGCCTGATTGGTCACGTAGTCAGTGAACCAAAGGTTTTCGCGAGAGCAATGATTGATTACCAAATCGACCATCAAATCAAAGTGCTGGGAAAGATCCTTGATGTCCGTCCAGTCTCCCAAGTCCGAACGCACCTGCCGATAGTCCACTACCGCAAAGCCGTCATCAGACGAGGACGGGAAAAAAGGCAGGATGTGAATGCCGCTGATAACACCATCCAAGTACTCTTGCGCGAACTCCCCAAGCACTTGCAGAGGTCTGTCTCCGCCGCGTTGCAGGCTATCGCCATAGCAAATCAGCACCGCCTCGGATGCATCGCGTATTTGCGCAGGCTTGAGCGTCGACGCGGTATCCAACGCCTTCTGACGCAGATCCTGATGCAGCCGCTGACCTTGTGCAGAACCATACAGTTGAATCAGATAGGCGAGCACATCGTAATCAATGGACCCTTTATCAAAGGGCTCTATTGGTTCAACTGCGCGTGGAACGTGCCCGCTCAAAATGACTCCTCAAATTGCCTAGGTGAATGTTCAACTGCGGTCCTTTCCTGGGCGCCTTTAGGCGTAAAGAACAGGGCTGCTAGAACACTTAACTTGC
Source organism: Pseudomonadales bacterium (assembly GCA_029248675.1). GTDB lineage: Bacteria > Pseudomonadota > Gammaproteobacteria > Pseudomonadales > Azotimanducaceae > UBA4421. Next base: position 3,195 of record JAQWIX010000031.1, read on the forward strand.
TCGTTGGTTGGGCATCGTCAAGTAAAAACAGGCTGGTACTGCGACCAAATCGGCGCGCATCAGTTACCAGACCGTGCACCGAAAATGATCGCCCAAGTGAGGGTCCTTGGGCAAGTTTTGTCTCAAAATTAGGTGCGTTTTGTTAGCCCTAGACTGGGCAGTCATCTGCGCTTACCTTTTGGGTTTGCTGGCGCTGTCCTTTTATTTAAGCCGCAACCAGAACTCCGCCGCCGACTACTTCCTTGGCGGAAGGCGAATGTCACCCAGCGCCTTGGCAGCTTCAACCATTGCCACCCAATGCTCCACAAACAGTTTGCTTGGTGCCCCTGCCTTCGTCGGATTTGTGACTGGCGGCGGTATGATCTGGCTGCAGTATGAACTCGCGGTACCCTTGGCCATGCTGGCCCTGCTGTGGCTTATGCTGCCTGCCCGACGTTATGGCATCACGTCGGTTTACGAGATCTTAGAAATTCGCCTTGGAAGGCACACCAGACTGACTGCTGCCGCCTGCTTCCTGCTGTTTCGCGGCGTGGCCACCGGCGTCACCATCTACGGCAGCGCCTTGGTCATTTCTTTGATTCTTGAGCTGGACATGTTTGCCGCTGTACTCCTGATTATGACTGGCACACTGGTGTACGACTACTTGGCGGGAATGAGCGCTGTCGTCATCAGTGACGTGATTCAGCTTATCTTGCTGATCGGTGCCGTCGTGTTCTCGTTACTTTTTATCGGCGACCAAATCGACTGGCAGTTTCTGGCGGTAGAACGAAAGCAGACTCTGATCAACGACTGGGGGTTCACTGGCCAGGACTATGGCTTCTGGCCCATGCTCATAGGTGGCATCTTTCTTTACGCCGCCTACTACGGCTGCGACCAAAGCCAGGCCCAACGCATCCTCGCAACTCGGAGCGAGACGGATACGGCAAAAGTCCTTCTCTGGAACGGGATCTTCAGATTTCCCATCGTCCTGATGTATTGTTTCTTAGGACTGGGACTGGCTGTTCTGGCAACCCAAGACCCCCTCATCGTCGGCGCTTTGCCGGAAACGTCATCAGGTGAAAAAAATTTGAACTTGGTGTTCCCGGTTTTTGTGCTGCGGTACTTCGAGCCGGGGTTTATCGGACTGATCATGGTTGGACTGATAGCGGCCTCGATGTCGTCTATTGATTCGGCCCTAAATAGCCTGTCCGCTGTCACTGTTGAGGACTTCATCCGACCTCACTTCGCACCAGATAGTGACCCGAAAAAACTGCTGCTGACCGGTCGCCTGTGCACCCTGCTATGGGGTCTTTTCGCCGTGATCTTCGCTTTTCAAGTGGAGCACATTGCGCCAACGGTACTGGAGACCGTCAACAAGGTCGGTTCGATGGTGAATGGACCCCTGCTGGCCCTGATTTGTTCCGCCGTGTTTTTACGGGGTTTAACCCAACCCTTGGCCCTGCTCGCCTTTGGGCTGGGATTGACCACAAACCTGTTGGTTGCCTTTTATCTACCAGCTGTCTCTTGGCTCTGGTGGAACGTGGTTGGGTTTGTCACCACATCCTTTATCGCCGCGGTGGCGAGGAAGTCGCCACATCCAAGCGCAGAGGCCGCGGGCAGCATCGATCTATCTCCCCCGCCCCGGCGTTTTCCGCCGCTTTTGCTGACAGCATTTTTCGCTATTTTGGGTGTCTGTCTGGCGTTGCAGGCCGCGTAACCGTTGCGGCCTGTTGTTGCGTCTTGCTAGGAACGCCTAACTAGGAACGCCAAGGTCCCAAGCGCAGACCAGTGGCTACCACCACACCGTAGGCAACCGCGGCGCCAGCAACCAAGTAAAGGCCACTGTCTATGGTCGTTTGTTCAGTAATCCAGAACATGCCGGTGGCGACGATGAGCAATCGAACCAGCGCCCCCAGCACCGGATATGCCAGGGTGCTCAGCGCCTGACTGGCCAGGTAGCAGCTTAATCCTAAGGCAAAGAACGCGTAGGTAGGCGCCACAACACGCAGAGATTGGCTGCAACTTTGGATCACCGCTGGGTCACTGCCAACCACCGTGCACCAGGTAGCGGGGAAGAAAGCCAACATGATCCCTAGAGCCCCAATCAAGGCTACGTTTACGCCAATGCCGCGCCAGGCGATGCCGATGGCCTCCTGTCGTCGCCCGGCCCCAACATAGGCCCCAACAATGGCGATCATGGATGCACCGATGCCGAAAATCACCGGCACCATAATCAGCTCCAAACGCACGGCAAGGCCAAATCCCGCCAGCCAGTCAGTGCCGTATCGGGAAAAGATCACTGTGGTAACCAGTGCGTAAACAATGGTCATGATCGACTGACTGGCGGCCAACAACCCCTGCCGGAGAATCTGTAGCAACAAACCGCTGCGAAATGCTGCCAACCGAAACCGCACCGGCTGGGATGGGTGCCAAATGAAGTAGATGACCAAGGTCATAGCAATAAGATAGGCGGCGGCCATGGCGTAGGCGGCACCGCGCACGGCTGCCAGCACGCTGGAATCCCCATCGGGTATCAAGATGCTTGCCAGAACAAGGTAGGAACCAAGCAACGTGGCGGCCACAATGGCCGGGCGCACCATATCGCCGCAGCCCCGCAACACCGAAGACAACATATTAACCAGCCAAAATGCCGTGATGAACGGGAACAGCGTGGTGGCGTAATGATGGGCTGATGCGACGACTTGGGGACTGTCGCTGGCATAGGCATAGACCCAAGGGCCTAACAGAACCACCACTGCCCACATAGCAATGCCACCCACCAAAGAAATAGCCACGGCACAAACCAACACTGCGCTGGCTTCTTCTTGATTGCCCGCCCCGAGAGCTCGCGCAACGAAACCGCTGATGGCGCCACCGAAGGCTCCGGCAGAAAACATCCCGCACAAAATCACCAAGGGATACACCAAGGCCACTGCCGCCAAGGCCTGCGCACCCGACTCCTTAAGGAAATTCGCTTCAATCAAGCCGGGCAATGAGGTCAGCAAAGCGCCAACGACCCCGGGCACAGCAAGCTTGAACATGGTGGGCGCCAAGGGCGCGTCGATTAGGGGGGACGATCCGCTCATTGACTACCTCGAAAAACTGAAACGGGCCGAGTGTGCCGGTTAATTACCAAACCGGTACCGCAGCTTAAACAATATGACATCTACGATGGGCTGATTTAAAGCGTCTTCAAACAAATCTCCAAAGCCATCGTCCACTCGGTTCGGCAGATTACTGCCCCGGGTATAGACGAGGAACAAGTCAGACAACGGGCCAATTTCCCATCGATAACGCAGCTGCGAGGTCAGTCGCGAGAGTGCAAAGTCGCCCTTAGTTGACGCCACCAAACCCGAGGCAACGGGATCATCCACCGGAATCAGGTCGCCTTGGTGAGAGGGAATTTGATAGAAGCCAACTTCCTCGGCGCGAATACCCGCCCACTGCACTGAGAGCCGAATTTGCTGCTTGGCTGTGAGAAAAATATCCATCCCCAGTCGAGGCTGAAAATCCGACGCATCGTAAGTGGCCATCAAGGCATCCCGGTCATGGAGCAACCAACCCTTGCGGTCAAAATAGTTTAAATCCAAATCCAGCGAAAACCGGTCGGAAGGCTGATAGGTAAAACCCAGAGACGCCCGTGTGGTCCAATCGCTCAGCTCTTCTTGACGGATCCCGACCAAGGCGCTGAAAGAAAGTTGCTTTGATGTGTTCGTGCCGTAGCCGATTTCTGCGATCAATCGGTCGTGGACCTTAAAGGCTCCATTGCCAAAACTGTTTCGGTCATCCCAACGGGCTGGGAAATAGTCAAACTCGGTACGAATTTCACTGAGGTTTTTGAACTGCCAGCGATTACGGAAAAAGTAGCCGGCTCGCTCCAAACGCCCATCCAAATTCCACGAATGCACCAGCATCACCGAACGTTTTTTACCGCGCAGATATTTCAAACCCCGGCCGGTAGACCAGTTGTAAATGTACTTGGTCCCCATGGCATTGTTGCGGCGGATATAACCCAAGTCGCTGATGTCGAGTTTTTTGTCTAGATACTCAAGCTGCAGTGTGTGGGCGACCCCCTGCTTGGGCACATAGGTTAGGTCTGAAAAGCCCCCATAACCCACGTTGCTGTCGACGTCGCTACCCATCAACTGGCCATCAAAACGCCAGGCCCCGTCTTTACTCAGCCAGTGTCCGTCAACCCCGTGCACCACCGCGTCGCCATCGGCGTAGCGAGTCATCGTGCCCAAGTAACCGATAGAGCGTCGACCGTCCCCGGATTCTTCGTACAGCACTCGTGCCACACCAAAATCTCGGCCCTGAACCTCCACAAGGGTATCGGCGCCGGCATTCAGGCCTTGGGTAACGGTGCCGCGCAGTACGGTATCGTCTTCAACAGCCGCCAAAACGCCATAACGATACCCGCCTTTTTGGCCGGTCACTTTCAGAGCGCCAAGCAGGTCCGTCGGGCGACCCATTTCAACACCGGAAATATCGACCCCGTCCGGCGCGACAAAGCGCGGGGCACCGCCGATACGCCGGGTATTGAGTAGCGTGGTCGGTTCACCGGTGAAGGTGGAGGTGGTTTGTCTTGAGCCGCCGGCGGACGGGTCGCTGCCCTGAGGCTGGCTGCGCGGGGTGGTGCTGAAAACCTCGCGTCCCTCCAAAAAGAACAGGCGTTTTTCCGGAAAGAAGGTTTCAAAGGCGGTGAGATTCACCACCACATCATCCGACTCCACTGCACCAAAATCCGGATTAATGGCCGCAGTAACCTGAAGGTTAGAGGATGGGCGCCAAGACACATCTGCCCCCACGCGGTAGTCGGTTTCGTCATTAATTTCGTCCCGAGCCGCGGAGATGTAAGGGAAAAAGGAGACCTGCTGACGCTGCTCCACGTCCGGCGTGCGCAGTTGGGGCAGAGCGGACATAAAGCGTTTTGAAGTGAACGGCAGTGCAGGCCAACTCCAACGTTCGTCAAGGTAGGCTACTTTGCGCATCATAAAAAAGCCGAGACGACGCTCGCCATCGATCACTTCGGCCATAGTCATCATCGACCAAGGCAGGAACATCTCCATACTCCAGCCGTCATCCAGTTCAGCAGTCGCACTAAGCCAAGGGCCGTCCCATTCCCGGGAAAACTGTCGTTCGGGGGCCACCTTTCCATCCATCATGGAACCACCCAAATTAGAGACAAACCAGTAGCCATATAGGCCCTCACCCGAAGTATCTAGGGTCAGGCCGAACTCATCCCTGTTAATGAATTGATCACGACTGGACAAACGCGACACCAAGGTGTCCTTCGGCTGCTCCATGAACGCGGCCACATACAATCCCTGATCGGTGTAAAAAAACCGCACATCGGTTTTGTATCTCGGTTGTTCCAAGGTATCCGGTTCCATCACCAGCATGTTGTCGTAGCCCGGCACCTGACTCCAAACCGCTTCGTCGATGCGGCCATCGATGGTGATATCGATGTCTGCGCTTGATTTACGCGGCAGCAAAATACTTACGTCTTGGCCGAAGGAGTCCATGCGAACGGTTTCCACCAAGGGCGCGGCGGATTGGAAGGATCGGCTAGCGTCTGCTGATGCCGGGACCTCAACTGGAGACGGCGGCGTACCTTTGGGTGTCAGTCTGGGGTTTGGCATCACTGGCGGAACCCGCGGCGACGCTTGACTGGCGACCCTGGGCCCATTTGCCACTGCCGTTCTTGATGGCACGTCTACCAACCAACTGCCCTCTATACCTTGGCTACGGGCAAAGTCCTTGGCCCGCGCAACGGACTGTGCACCCAAAGGAAAAAGCACCCGATACAGACGCTGGGATTGGGCGGACGAACCCAGTTTTTCCACCGGCACAACAAACACAGGCTCAGTCGTGTTTGCGCTTAATGTATCCGCAAGGGATTGGGCATTAGCCGGATCAGCAAAACTGCCTAACACCAAGGCGGGTTCCGCGGCGGCAAAACGCGACAAGCAAAGGAGCAGAATTAGGAGCAGATTTCGCATGACTAGTCCTTAGCGTCACCAAGCCCAATGACTTGGTTTGGAATGTATTGTTGGTAGGGTGCCTTTCTGGTGCCAAGGTAAATGCAAACAGCCGGCAAACAAACCTAGGCTATTCCAAGGTAACCCAACACCGCCGTGGCTCCCATAAGAAGGGCGCCAGGCATTTTTAGCAGGCTCCTATGACCGCCCAACCCTAGCAGCACAAAAAGCAGCGCCCCTAGGGCATTAATCGCGATAATCCAATAAACGGTGACGGCTAAAAAGCTGGCGTAGACAACACAAATAAATGCGAGGCCGCCGATAAGGAGAAAGATGGTGAACATATGCCAACTCACCAAACTCAGAGACTTACCCAAATCATCAAGACCGCTGGCATTGATGTTTTCCATGTACATTCGTCCGCCAACCACACCATGAAAAAAAGCGCCGAAAAGTGAAATGCCCGCGGCACCCAAAAGCGACCAATCTGCCATCTCGATACCCCTGTACTTACTTCATTTACCCGTTGCTACTTGCTTTTTTAAAGTAATAGATTTAAATATGCAAGCTTCGTCGTCAGCAGTCAAAACAATACAAGCTCCGAACATTGAAAACTTCTATGGACCAACGCACTCAGAAACTATTAACAGCACCAGCAATGCCGCTGCTGCTTTCAATGTCAGCACCCAACAGTGTGGCCTTTTTGATACAGGCTAGCGTCAGCATGGCAGAAGTTTGGTTTATTGGCCGACTAGGAAGCGCCTCTCTAGCCGCAATCGCCCTAGTTTTTCCGTTGTTGATGCTGTTTCAAACCCTCTCAGGAGGTGCCATGGGCGGGGCTGTAGCCTCAGCCATTGCTCGGGCCCTGGGTGCAGGTGACCTGCAACGAGCCGAAACTCTGATCTGGCACGCCTTGGCATTAGCCGCCATGGGAGCTGTGGCGCTTCTAGTTGTTTTCCTTTTGGCTGGTTCTGAGTTTTTACGATTTCTTGGAGGCTCTGGTTCGGTGCTCGAGCAGGCCCTAAGTTATAGCTACGTAGTGTTTTTCGGCGGCATTTTCGTTTGGTTAGTTGGCGTTGTTAGCGCAATTTTCCGTGGCATGGGGAATATGCGCTTTCCGGCGGCGATGATGATTTTGAGCGCCTTTGTTCAGGTTCCGCTGTCGGGCCTGCTAATCACCGGTGCCTTTGGGGCACCCAAACTTGGCGTCATGGGCGCTGCGGTTTCCGCCGTAATCTCCAGCATCTTGTTAGCCGCTGTTATGTTAATTCGCCTGGCAGGGGATTCGGGGCAGATTCGCCTAACCAAACCCGCGGCGGTTTTCCGCAGACATCATTTTGCCGACATTCTACAGGTGGCCTTGCCCGCCTCCCTATCACCGTTACTAACCGTTGCAACGATCATTATTCTGACCGCTATTGTGGGCCGATTTGGAGAACAGGCCCTAGCGGGGTATGGCATCGGATCGAGAATCGAATTCTTGCTGATCCCGCTGGTCTTTGGCATTGGCGCGTCTATGACTTCGTTGGTCGGTGTGGGCATCGGTGCCGGCGACATAAAAAGGGCAGAGCACATTGGCACAGTTGGGGGCCTTGGGGCGGCCGGACTGGCTGGCGGCATTGGTCTAATCCTCGCCGTCCAGCCTGAGCTGTGGATTCCATACTTTAGCCAAGACCCAGTGGTTCAAGACGCCGCCACACGCTACATCCAAATTGTTGGGCCTTGGTTCGCCTTTTACGGTCTCGGCTTGGTTTTGTATTTTGGCTCTCAAGGTGCTGGGGCCATGGGATGGCCCGTTGTGGCGTTGAGTTTACGGGCTGTAATCTGCGTTGGCGGCTCGGTGTTGCTTACAGAATCTTTCGACACCGGAATAGACGGCATCTTCTATGCCGTTGCCCTGTCCATGGTCGCCTATGGCGTTATTATGTTTTGTGCGCTTAAACTAGGCGCATGGCGTAATGCAACGCTAAATGCTCAGGACTGAGAACATGGAATCCCAAGTAAACATCGCTGATTTAGCGTTTCGATCCCATTGCCCCGTAGCTAGATCTCTGGATCTGGTTGGCGATAAGTGGACGCTGCTAATCATGCGGGACGCGCTTTTTTTGGGCCGCAAGACCTTCGCAGACTTCGCTGGCGGCCTCGAGCGCATTCCTACCAACTTGCTGTCAGACCGCCTAAAGAAATTGGTTGGGCTCGGCTTGCTGCACAAACAGCAGTATCACGAGCGACCGGCGCGGTATGAGTACGTCCCCACTCCTCTTGGCAACGAACTACGTCCGCTGCTGACAGCCATGCGGGTATTCGGCGAAACACATCTAGAAGGCAAAGCCTAACCCCGGCGCCTCCGAGGATCGACGCAAGCGCCACTCACACTGATGCCGGCTGCTCCTAATTCGGCAGATCGATCGCCGGATTTCGATCAAAAAAGTTACGGGGCTTTAAGATAATTTCGTCAACTTTTGCCGGCATTACCGGCCAGTCCTCTGCCATGGGCACGTGATGAAATCCGATGGTTGGCCAGGCAACCACATCGGTGTTCGTAATGGTTTCATCGTCTGCGACGAATTGCGGCAGCCCCATACCCGGAGCGGATTGAGAAACCATCAGGCCAGCGGAAAACAATTCTTCGCGCTTGAAACGAGTGACCCACAGGTTGTTACGAACGAAGAGGGCGCGCTCATGGGTGGCATCTTCCAAGGTCACCAATGGCCGAACGTTGGGCATGATGATTTGATAGCCCGTGGGATACCCCATGGCGTTGGTTTGGTCTGCGCTGGCGAACACCAGCAGGGCGGGCTTGCTGACATCCATCTGTGTCTGGGCAGCTAATTCCGAGGTAACAGTTTCGGTAGTGACCGCCCAAATGCCCTGCCGGGGTGCGTCGACTGGCTGGGGAACAGCCCGCAACTTGTGACGCTGAAAGTTGTTGTTTTGGCCATCCACGTCCATGTCAATTCGATAGCCAAAAAAGTGATCGTGATTTACCCCAACCAAGTGAGGGGCAATCAACGTGCCCGTGGCAGTATCAGCTTCAGCTGATGGGTCGGCCATGGAGGCGGCCATCACGCCCTTGGTAGCGTCGATACCCGTTGCGACCAACCGAACCCGCATGCGTCCGTCTTGGGCAAACACGTAGTCCTGAAAGTAGTCGTAGTTACCGATGGTGGCTACCATGCGAACCACCAACTCCGTTGCGCTTCGGGACTGATGGTTTTCCATGCCAGGCACGCCGTCATACAGTGATTCGTGATGTCGCCAAATGGGGTAGCCCGGGTCGTGCTCGAAAATGCAGATTCGATTTGGCACATCCTTGGGTGTGCCGTCGGCGCTGTGTAGTACGACGTTCTGAAATTCTGCGTGACTGGGACAGTCGCTGCCTTTCAGCTCGGTAGCCATGTTACCAAGGCCATATTCGCCCATGTCGAAATAGGCCCGGTAAAACCAATGAGCGTCAGTATCGTAATAGGGAACAAACATTTCCGACATGGCGATTTCATAGGCCACGGATCGAAAGCCCTCGGGTGTCAGGTGGCCGACTCGATTCAGTACCGTGCCCTGGCGCGGATCGAAGCGTAGATAGAACTGCCAGCCTTGCCAGTCGACACGACCGCCGGTCACGGTGAAGTTAACACCTTGTGGCCGACTAGCTGTCACGGGTCGAAGTGGGGCCCGCGTTTCCAGCGCGCCCTCGTGATACTCCAAGGCGGCAATGTCATGGGGTGGGTAGCCACCATTCGGGTAACTGTCCGTAATTTCAACGATGGCCTGTTTTTCGAGGTCGTAGAGCACGCTCAACCCTTCGATGGGCCGAGCAAAAGCCGCAGTAGAGGGGAGGATTCCAATGCCCCCTTGGCCTTTGATGTAAAAACAATCCAGACGCAGCAAACGATCATGTACGGGGTCTACCAACTCGTCGAAGAAGCGACCGGTAGTACGCGGTAAACAAAGGCCGTCACCGGGTTCGATGGAGCGCTTGGCTAGGGCGCCAAGCAGGGCCGGATCTTCGTTAATCTGAGCCACCGCCGGAGTCATTTCGCCCTCTCCAGTCAGCATGGGCTGGCCGTTGTCAAAGGTTTGGGTTGGAGCCAACGAGTCAGTGCTTAGATCGTAGATCACATGATGGGTTTTGCCGTCGGCACGAAAAGACACCGCAGCCTGCCGCACCGCTTGCTGACCTGACTGCCATTGTAGGGCGGTGGTTTTATCAGGCTGAGCCAGACTGATGCGATTAAAGAGCACCCCGCGTCCATGACGCTGTTTGACCGCAGTGGCCGCTGATTGAATTTCTTGTGCGTTCAGACTGTTCCAAGGTGAAGCCTCTGCCGCAGCGGCATTGACGGAGCTTTGAGATCCGCCATCACGACTTTCCCATCCCCCGAACAGCGCAACCGCCACGATCAAACCCACAACGACTAGTGCGTATCTCACAAGTACCCCTCCATCTCTTTTCGCCAAATCGTGATTTTCTAGAAAGGCGGGTTAGTCGGCAAACCACACGGCATGGACTTACCAAATTCACTAACGACGCCTCTCCCGATCAATTTAGTACGATAGTACTATTTGTTTTCGGCTTCAAGACGTTCGACTTCGATTCAATTAAAATACGACGATGCCCAAGGACACCAAAAGCAAGATCGCTCGAGCGGCCACAGCCATCCTCGCCAAGGAGGGTTATCGCGCCCTGACCATGCGCCGGGTGGCATCCGCCTGCGATATTAGTCCCGGCAACCTGACCTACCACTTCCCAAGCGTCGATGACCTGATGGTAGCGGCTATGAATCTGGGGCTGGAGCAATACCAACAGCAGATCACCTCCTACCTTCAAAAACCGCCGACTGACCAAGATAAGACCCTGACCGACTTAGTCACTTTTTTTATTCGTGACGCGATCTCTCAGCAGACCAGTGCGGTCATGATCGAGTTCTGGGCCTTAGCCCAACGGGATTCAACTAAGGCTGCATTCTTGGACCAAGCCTACAAAAAAGCCTCGGACATGATCTCGGATGTGGTGATTGATATTGAGCCAGGCATTGGCCGCGCGACTGCCAACCAAGTAGCGTCTACTCTGTTGGTTTTTTCCGAAGGCAGCACGGCTCTATATTCCAGAAAACCCCTACTAGCCTTCGACGAGAAAGCCCTGATTGAAACCGCGGTAAGAACGCTGCGGCAAATGATTAGCGACGCGGCAAGCAAAGGGTCATAACAGCCGGGCCAAGTCGTCGGCTATCTCTACGCAGGCCTGCTGAGCCGTGCGAGTCACCCGACCGAGCACAAGAAAGCTATGGGGCAGGGTTTCATAACAGTGATGAATCAACGTGCCGCCGGCACTTTGCAGTGCCTTGGCATAAGCATTGCCTTGGTCACGAATAGGATCCAAGCCTGCAGTTGCAAGCACGGTGGGGGGCAGGTTCGCTAAATTTGCCTGATGCAATGGGTTGGCCCAAGCGTGATCTATGTTTTTATCCTCGGGAAACACCATGGCATTGAAGAACGCCATGGTATCCGTGGTCATGGGAAATACATCGCCAAAGCTTTGAGCCGATTCTTGGCCCTCCGTGTTCGGACTCACCCATGGATAAGCCAAACACAAAGCCACAGGTTGAATGCCTGCCCGATCGCGCAGCTCATGACTCATGGCCGCAGAAATCATACCGCCGGCGCTGTCCCCAGCAAGGGCTACTCGAGATGGGTCAACCCCCAAGCCCTCGGCGTTTTGCTGCACGTACTCCCACAATCCGAGGCCGTCTTCTATCGGGGCGGGAAAGTCATTCTCTGGACACAACCGATAGTCCAGCGAAAACACCCTGGCACCGCAGCGCTGGGCCAGCAAAGAGCAAAAGTGGTTGTCTGTCAGGTGATCCATAATCACCAAACCACCCTGATGAAAAAACAAAACGGCAGGACTTTGATCCCCGACGCCTGCCGGGGTATGGCTGCGGACTTTCAGCGACCCTGCCGGGCCCTGAAACTCGAAATCCTGAGTTACTACCCCGGGCAGATCGGGTAAGGCTAGTGCATCAAAGGCCGAGGCCATTTGCCGATAATCCGCCGGAGTTGTTCGCTCAACTGGACCGGCCTTGGCAGCCAAGTTGGCCAAAATCTGTACGTTCACATCTAACTGGGCACCATTGATGCGGAACGGTGGCCCAGCGATCTTGCGGAGAATGGGTTTGGGGGTGTTTCTCAACACGTTCAGAATCAGGTTTTGTAAACTCATATCTCTCTCTGTGGATCAGTGATGCGCATTTGGCATCGCTAAGCTTGGACCCGGCGCGGGGTTAAGGGCTAAGCAGGCTCAGACGCCATTGCCACACCAATCAGCGCCTCACGGCTGACGAGAGCCGCAAGAGCCTCTTCGGAAAACCCCTCGGTGCCAGCGGGTCGCAGAGGTATCACCATATACCGGGTCTCTGCACTTGTTTCCCACACCCGAACGCCAATGTCCGGGCTTAAATTCAACCCCATCTCTTTAAGCACTCGACGAGGCTCACGCACCACGCGAGCCCGATATTCCGGGCTCTTATACCAATCTGGCGGCAACCCTAGCACCGGCCAAGCGGTACACGAACACTGAGTGCAAACGATCACGTTATGTTGCGCCGGCGTATCTTCTAACGCAACAATGTATTCGCCTTGGGGTCCTTTGTAGCCAAGCTCAGCGCAGGCCGCCGTGGCGTCTGCTAACAAACGCCGGCAAAAGTCCGGATCGGTCCAAGCCCGGGCCACCACCGCGGCACCGTTTTCTGGCTTCCAGTCTTCTGGCATGTGGGCGAATGTATCAAGGTCGGACGCGGTCACTAGACCCTGCTCTAGTAGCGCGTCTCGAACCGCCTGAGTCCGTTGTTCGATAGAAGCCATTTCCTGTTTTTTCATCTGTTAACCGCCTCCAAATAACTGTCCCACAAATCCACCACCACCGAGTCCTTGGAGCTGCCCTCACCCGGCCACAAATCTTGGGAAGCAAATTCAACATGGTAGGTATGCTCTTTGCGGCGCGTACCGCCGTGAGCGGCGACATCCGGAAACCCGAACTTGGGCGCCCGGTGCAGTACCGTCCCCACACAGCCACGGCAAAATTTGGGTGCGCGCACGTGGCCTGCCGGGCTAATGGTCAGCACCCTAACCCGGTCACCGACACTAAATCGAGGCTCTAACTGTGGAGACAGATCGGCCATCGGCGACGGGGCTACCGGCCGAGACAATGGGAAAGCGCCACCGGCTCTAGCAGACAAATCCTCGGCGGATAAATGGCCTTTTTCGACAAGCAAACTTGCGGTCCCTGTTAACACCCGCTCGTAATAGTCAGCCTGCAGGTAATGGGCAGGGTTCATGCGTTCAATGGAATGCCGATACTCGTCGACATTATGGCTGCGCACCACTACCTGAGACGCAAACATCAGCGCAAACGCCGTGGCCTGCCAGGGCTCATGAAAAGTCGGCTCCTCTGATTCCATGGAGATTTCCCCAAAACCCTGCATGCCGCCTAAGTCGTGAATACCGTCCACTGTCTAACCCCTTTCCTCAATTTTCATTTGCAACGAAGTCCTCCCGCACCGGGACTATTCATCCGCCTGCAGCTCCCGCTTTACCCGAGGCACCACCTCGGTAAACAGTCGCTCTAGGGAAGCGCTCATATCACCAGCGCGCAGACCCGGCGGCACCGCCATTGAGACAATGTCGGTAATGCCGAAGGTACGCACAAAGTGCTTTAGCTCATCGACGCAGTGATCCACATCGCCAACAATCCACGTCTGCGGCACTTGCTCTCCCTTACGCCCATAGCCTTCACCGCTTTCCTCGAAAAACTGACGATACAGCTGCATGCGGTAGCGCTCGGATGCGCGCACTGGCTCCCACTCACTGGCTTTGTCGTCAGTCACTAAAATGCTGCGGATAATGCCAACACGATAATTGCTTGGGTTTCTGCCGGTGCTTGTCAGTTCGTTGACCCAAGGATCATAGGACTCTGCCTTTACACCCTGAGGCAGAAAATTGGTGTCGTAACGCGCGGCGCGCAAGGCCCCGGCCTCGGACATGGCGGCAATCCAAAGCGGCGGCCCACCCTCTTGAACATAGCCCGGGGTAATTTTGACGTTCTCAAACTGATAGCGCTTACCCTGATAACTGAACCGCTCGCCGGTAAAACACCGCTGCAAAACCTCAATGCCTTCGTCCATCAGCGACACCCGCCGCGCTACCGGCAACCCAAAACCACGGAATTCATGAGGCGCATAACCCATGCCTAATCCTAGATCCACGCGCCCACCGGATAGATTGTCTAAAACCGCTAAATCCTCCGCCAAACGAATTGGATGGTTAAAGGGCATTAGGCAAATATCAGTACCGAAGCGCACATGGGAGGTCACGCTAGCCATGGCCGCAGCCACAGGCACCCAGCTTGGCAAGTAGCCATCTTCAACAAAGTGATGCTCGGTGAACCAGACAAGGTCTGCGCCGATCTGATCCAGCCACTGCACCTGCTCAAGGATCTCGGCATAAAGGTGCTGATCGCTGACCCCGGAATCCGGTGGGTTACGAAAATCGTAGGAAACGCCTACCCGTAACGATGGTGTGTTCATGGTCCCCTCCCTTATTTTAGCTCGCTTTAGATTTTGTGAAACTCTCGGCTTAGCCCGTGTTACATGGCTTTCGGGTTCACGAAGCGGTTGCTTTGATCTTCGCCGTTTCGCGGCTCCAAACACTCAAAGTCTTTTTCGATCAGCAGCACCAATACCCCGTCAGACAGTGCCAAAGATTCGCGAATGCCTACCTGCTGCTTATCCTTGGCCCAGGCCTGCAGTTGCTCGCTTGGCACGCGCAAGGTAATGCCTTGGTCATCATAGATGGCGCCAATTCCGCCCGAAGTAGGTTCCAGCCGATAGCCAAAGGCCTCACCTCCGGGAAAACGGGTGGCTGCCTGCTGAGCCTCGCCTCGCCCAAGTGCTTCCACTTCGGCTCGGTCCAACCGCAGACGCAGGGTGCTATCCAAAATCCTAAGCTTCATTTATCACGCCTTGCATTGTGCCCGGGGCCAGTAAACATCAATCCGCCTTTTGGCCTTGAACCTGTTTGGCGTCCTTGTGCTTTTTCATACCACGGCGAAACATTTGATTGGCGACGTAGGTAAAGACATAGACGCGCAGTTCCAAGAGCCGGTGCTTCGTAGAAGAACGGCGCGTCATTGGCCTGCGTGGGCCTCGACGGCTGCATCCATCTTCCAATCCTCAGGTTTAATACGAGTCACATGCTCGGGCTGACTGGCTTTTTCCAGCTTACCCGGGAAACCCTTGAAATGGGGCACACCCTGCTCGTGATCGAGCCATTCGTCTTCATCCGAGCACAGCACCGCATCCGAGGATATAAACGCACCGCCTAACTCTGCCTGACCTCGGGTTTCTGGATACCACCAGCCATGGGGGACCCGAACATGGCCCTCCTTCATGGTGTCGCGGATAGCCACTTGAGCCAGCACGGAACCCTTCGGCGTGCTGAGTTTGGCCCAGTCACCCTCAGAAAAACCGTCTTTTTTAGCGTCAGCGGGATGCAGAAATAACTTAGGCACCGGGGTTCTGCGCCGCAGAGATTCGATGTTGCGCTGGCCGGTCTGGAAAAACGGATCCTCGCGTACGCCAGTGAATATCAGATAGGGGTAATCCTCTGGGCGTTCCGGCAACTCACGGTAGTAAGGAACCGGGTCAAACCCCATATCGCCGAGAATGCTGGAGGCCAACTCCACTTTTCCGGATGGCGTGGCAAACCCGGTCTTTCGGTACTTTCGGAAGGCCGGTGGCTCCAGCTCCATGTAGGTCGCCGTTTCAAAATCCGCAAAGGTACGTCCGCTGCGGGACAGCCGGTAATCCAGCATGTCTTCCAGGGTCTGCCAAGGAAACTCCTCTGCAAATCCCATACGATGGGCTAGATCCGTCCAAAACTGAAATGTGCTGCTGGCCTCCGCCGGGGCATCCACTACTTTCTGAGACAAAGTAAGACGCGTGGTCCAGCTCCAGCTGTCTGCCACGTGATTGCGCTCGGTGAATACATCCCCCGGCAAAACGTAGTCGGCAAGCATGGCCGTCGGGGTCATGAAAATCTCATGAGCCACAATCAACTCTTGATTCATCATCGCCTGATAAATCTGATGTTGATTGGCATAACTGAGCAGGGCGTTGTTCCCTAGGCAAAAGAACGCCTTGACGGGATAGGGCGCTTCACCGGCCATAGCCCGGAATACATTGGTGGGATTGGCCATATGGCAACCCATCACAATGTCAGCGTAAGGATAGCCCCACACTTTTTCCGTAGGCTCCTTCAGCATTTCCGCTACCCGGTAGGTAAAGGCTGGGTGGTCGTCATAGCCCAACTGCTTCTGTTTTTGCGCCATTGGCAGGTGCTCGTGCAAGGCCAGTTCAGATTCGGGAATGTAGGCTGCAGAGAATCCGCCCATAGTTTCGCCGCCCACCACATCGAGATTGCCCGTCACCGCCCGCAAAATTGAGTGCAGACGAATCGCCGAGGTCGAAGACAACTGCTGATCGGTAATCGGCGTCCAGGGAATAACGGCACCGTCGGCGTTGGCGTAGAGGCGCGCCGCAGCGGCAATGTCTTCAGCGGCTACGCCAGTAATTTCTGCAACTCGCTCAGGGGGATATTCATCCACTCGTTGCTTGAGCGCATCGAAGCCAACACACCATTCTTCTACGAAATCTTTGTCGTACAGGCCTTCATCGAAAATGACTTTCAGCCAACCGAGGCACATGGCCGCGTCAGTGCCTGCCTTCAGGCGCAGGTGCACATCGGCGTGCTCTGCCTGATCGGATATCCGAGGATCCAGCACGATGACCTTGGCACCTCTGGCTCGGGCCGCTCGAATGGCGTTGTAGATAGGCGTCCACGAGTGCTTCCGGGGGTTATGACCGAACAGCACGATGCAGTTGGTGTTGCCGTAATCCGGCATAGGGAACCAACCATAGGTCAGTTTGTTCACCGCCGCCGTATTGCCCGCACACAGAGCCACACCGCTGATCCAGTTGGGCGAGCCCAGCAGATTCATGAATCGACGATCCAAACTGTGGGTGGTCTGGGTATTCCAACCCGAGGTCGAAACCGCGAAGGATTCGGGTCCGTACTGATTCGTAATGCCGGCCAACTTCTGGGCGATTTCATCCATGGCTTGCTCGTAGGAGATTTCCTCCCAGCGGTCTTCACCCCGCTCACCCACCCGCTTCAGTGGCTTGGTGATGCGGTCTGGATGATTGTGGATCAACGGCACCGCCGTGCCCTTGTAACAAATATTGCCCGCCAGCGCCGGATTGTCGTGGGCGATAACTCGGGAAACTTTGCCTTCTTCTGCCTCGGTGCGAAGCTGGCAGCCGATGTCACACACTGTGCATACGGAATACTTGGTTTCTTTTGATGCCCCCACGACGCTTCCCCGCTTTTTGCCTTCTTGAAAATGTACCTAAATCCGCAGCCCAGCGGGAACTTTTTCGCGTCCTGTCATGGCACGGGCATAGCGCCGCACTTGCGTGTCCAAGACCTGATCTAGTTAGGCTCCGGCATTTGCGCCCGCGCTTTTGTAGCATTCTCATCATGAACAAAGCATCCGCTACCACCTCTGAAGCTGAGACCGATCTGAATACTGCCTTGCCACCTTGGCTGCTGGCTGAACTACGCTCGGACCACGCCGGCGAGTTGGGTGCGGTCATGATTTACCGAGGCATCTTATTCACATCGAAGAACCCCACGGTGCGTGACTTCGCGGCAGAGCACCTGGCCACTGAGCGAGAGCACTTGGCCTTGATTGAAGACCTGCTGGCACCCAAACATCGCTCACGCCTGCAATGGCCTTGGCGGTGGGCCGGCTGGCTTATTGGCGCCCTACCCGCAGCCATCAACAAACAGTGGGTTTTCGCCACCATCGCCACGGTGGAAACCTTTGTAGACGAACACTATACCCAGCAGCTTGACCGGCTGAACCGCACCGGTGCCAATCAAATACCCGCGCAGATTGGTGAAGTGCTGGCAGGGTGCAGGGCCGATGAGGTGCAACACCAGCAGGATGCTGCAGGGCGATTATCCGGCCCGTTATCAGCGACGTTAAAGGCATGGCTTAAACTAGTTGAGCTGGGGTCTCGTGGCGCCGTCGTTGTCGCCCGAGCCATATAATGACTGCGACTCAGGTTGTTTGGTTTAAACGAGACCTGCGCATAGACGATCATGCGGCCTTGTGTGCGGCGGCCAGTCGCGGTCCAATGTTACCGCTGTACGTTATCGAACCCGAACTGTGGGAACAGCCCAGTTACGCAACCCGCCATTGGCAGCTAATCCGCCAGTCACTAACCGATCTTCAGGGCGCTTTGAAAACCCAAGCCGGCGACCTGTGCGTTCGCGTTGGCGAGATAAGCTCTGTGCTCAACACGTTGCACCGGGAATTGGGCCACTTTGATCTGCTAGCCCATGAGGAGATCGGCGAACAATGGACCTTCAGTCGTGACAAAGTGGTGCTACGATGGTGTCGAAATCAGGGCGTCAACTTTTTAGAGTTCCCCCAGTTCGGTGTGTTTCGCGGTGACCACGACCGCGACGGCTGGGCAAAGCGCTGGCGCCAATTCATGACAGCACCGGTGCAGCAACTGCCAAACAACGTGGCGTGGCATCGTGCCGCAAGCGACAAAAACTGGCAGGACTGGTGTCCCGCACCGAAATTTGGACTACCGGGCTTTCAAATCCCAGACCCAGAGACAACCCTGAGTTCTTTTTTGCAGCGCAGAGGCGAGGAATATCACCAAAAGATGTCCAGCCCAATCAGCGCGGGGGACGCCTGCTCACGCTTAAGCACTCAACTGGCCTCGGGCAGAATCTCAATGCGCACTGTTGTTCAGCGCACATGGCAAGCTCAGCAATCGGTGAAATCTTGGCCCGTGTCAGAGCGGGGCACATGGCCCAAGGCACTAGCAGCTTTCCAAAGCCGGCTGCACTGGCACTGCCACTTTATGCAGAAGTTTGAAAGCGAGCCGGAACTGGAGTTTCAGAACATGGCGCGCAGTTGTGACGGCTTACGCGAGCAGGACTTCGACGATACGAAACTTCGCGCTTGGCAAACCGGACAGACCGGCTACCCCTTTATCGATGCCTGCATGCGCTATCTGATTGAGACGGGTTGGATCAATTTCCGTATGCGCGCCATGTTGGTGTCCTTTGCCTCTTACGATTTGTGGCTGCATTGGCGGCACTCTGCCGAGCACTTGGCCAACCTGTTCATCGACTTTGAACCGGGCATTCACTACCCCCAAGTGCAGATGCAGTCTGGCACAACGGGCATCAATACCCTGCGTATTTACAACCCTGTGAAACAATCCATGGATCAAGATCCTGAGGGGGATTTCATTCGACACTGGGTGCCGGAATGCGCCGGCTTCGACAACTTAAGGATTCACGCGCCTTGGGAGGCAACCCCAATGGAACAGATAGCCGCGGACTGCGAGATCGGCAAGCACTATCCGGCCCCCATCGTGGATCATTTAGAGGCCGTGCGATTTGCCCGGTCTCGCTTTGCCGAAGTTCGCAGCTCCACTGCGGGCAAGGCAGATAAGCGCTCGGTAATGCAGCGGCACGGATCCCGCAAAAACGTTAAGCGACGTCCGACAAAAAACGGCTAACTCGCTGACACTCAAGGCCGTGGTCTGTGGGGCGAAGAATCCGAGTGAAGGACCCAAATGAAGGCCAACCAGTCGCGATAAGTACTCCCCATACCCGACAGCAGGACAGACCCTGGCAAAAGCCCGCAACGCACCAAAATAGAAGCGTATGCACACTTATTGTGCGCATCTCCACTAATTCTCCATTTTTTAAATCGCACTACTGAAAGCCAATCAAGCACAGACAAGACCTACCCATCACAAGATGGTCGGACTTTTTATATATTAATATCAATTAGTTATACAAAAATTCGACTCGATACCGCCAGCCAAGCGCACTGAGGCACCAGCACTCTGATTCAAAACGCGGCAAATTCAGTGATATCAACTTTCACGACACATTCATTTTGCCAGCCCTACTCTCAAGGGGCTTGAAAACGTCTCAATATTGTCCCGCTTTGTTAAGCACAGCGCCTCGGCAAACGATCGTTTTCTCGCAGAAACGGTTTTCCCGCAGTCGAGTACTCGGTATCGACACACTGAAAAGGAAGATGCAGTTGGCTGGTGTTCACAGAACTCCTGCGCCTCTCCTGGCAACTCAGCAATGGGCTGCTGGACAGTAGAGGTCGTTGAGGCCTGTGAAAGCGGGTGCGCTGGTCGGTTGATAACTTAACGTTAAGGAGAGAGGAATGTTAGACCCACAAGATTATGTAGGCGTCACTTTCTGGATTATTTCGGCAGCCATGGTTGCCGCTACCTACTTTTTCACTGTTGAACGCGATCGCGCTGTTGGCAAGTGGAAAACTTCATTGACCGTTGCCGCCATGGTGACCGGTATCGCAGCGATTCACTACTTCTACATGCGTGGTGTATGGATCGAAACCAATGCCAGCCCAACCGTATTCCGATACGTTGACTGGCTGTTAACCGTACCCCTGCAGATCGTCGAGTTTTACTTGATTCTCGCAGCCATCGCCGTGGTTCGCGCCGCGTTGTTCTGGAAGCTTATGATCGGCTCACTCGTGATGCTGATATTTGGCTACCTGGGTGAAGTTGGTGCCATGGACTACTGGATTGCCTTCATCATCGGGATGGCAGGCTGGTTGTATATCATCTATGAGATCTTCATCGGTGAAGCTAGCCAAATCAGTGCCTCTCAAGGTACTGCCGCAAGCCAAGCTGCGTTCAACGCACTACGCATCATCGTAACCGTTGGTTGGGCCATCTACCCAATTGGCTACGTGTTGGGTGCTGGCGCCGAAGGCGCTGCTGGTCTGAACATTGTTTACAACCTTGCTGACTTCGTTAACAAGATTGCATTCGGTGTTGTGATTTGGGCCGCTGCTACGTCCTCTTCTGAGAGCGCGTAACAACTCGAGCCTAACTTGGTGGGTGAGCGCTTGCTCACCCACTAGGTACCAACAGAAAGGGGCCAAATCTGCGCCCACCCAATCACTTCGAAGCGAACCTAACGGGAAAGCAATGCCTAGCTCTCTTATCGCCAGTACTTTAGAGCAAACGATTCGCCACTACGGCGAGGACGCCAATGCACTGACCGTCGCGGCCAAACATCACTTTTCCCGGCCCGGCAAGCGAACGAGAGCCAAACTTCTGTTTGCAGCCTCTCCCCTGACCAAGAATTCTCTAGCGCTGATTCACGCAGCCGCTGCCGTGGAACTGATTCACGAAGCCTCCATCGTTCACGATGACATCCAAGACCGTACCGAATACCGGCGCGGCAACAAAACCGTCTGGCACAAGTTTGGTGCCAACACGGCCCTGCTTCTGGGCGACCACTTGGTGGCCTGTGCCTTCAAAGCCATTGCCGAAGCCCCAAACGTCGATTCAATTCGAGGGGCCTTGATCACGACGTTATCCGCAGCCGTTAGCCGGGCTGCTTCCGGCCAACATTTACAGCTGACCAACCATGCCTCCGGTGATTTTTGGTCGTTTTACTACGATGTCGCAATCAACAAGACCGGCGCTCTCATTGCTCTGCCTTTGCAACTGGCAGTCCTTTTGGAAAGCGGTCAATGCGCCAGCGTGACTTCGGCGGCCCAATGCGGTGAGCAGCTTGGTCTGGCCTATCAGATTCTCGATGACTTAAAGCCCTACGCCACGCCAGACAGTCTGGCCAGCCACGAAGACTTCGTTAACGGAGTGATTACGGCACCTGTGGCGGCATGTAACGAGTTGTTCTCACGAAAAGATCCGATCCAGTCCTTAATCGACCATGCCGACCGGCGTGCACTCGCGCTTCGGCTCTGTCAGCGCTGGCTTAATGAGGCTTTGATGCATGCGCGTCACAGCGCCGCAATGCTGCCAGAACATTGCGCAGTGGTCGTTGAGGCGTTTATAAAACAACAGCTCACAACAGCTCCGGCTACAACGCGCCAGACAGACAATTTCAAGCCTTGGCGTGAACGTCAGGCCAATTCCGCAAGGGTCGAAGCAGTATGAGCGAGCATGTCCTTGTCATCGGCAGCGGGTTTGGTGGTCTTGCCAGTGCATTGCGTGCTCGCAGTATGGGTTTTGACGTCACCGTAATCGAACGCCTAGACCAACTCGGCGGCAGAGCCCAAACTTTTACCCAAGACGGCTTCGTCTTCGACGCCGGCCCCACGGTGATTACCGCTCCCTTTCTATTTGATGAGCTGTTCGAACTGTTTGACCACCGCATCGAGGACTACGTGGAAATTCTGCCGGTAACGCCTTGGTACCGATATGAGTTCAACGACGGCACCCATTTGAACTACGGCGGCAGCGTTGAAGATACCCTGCGAGAAATCGAGCGCATCAACCCCGACGATGTAGAGGGCTACAAAAAGCTTCTTGCCCATTCAGAGAAGATCTTTGACGTGGGCTTCAGCCAACTAGCCCATGTACCTTTCAACAAATTTTGGTTCATGCTCAAGCAAGTACCGGACCTAATTCGGCTGGGCTGCTATCGCACAGTTTGGCAGTTCACTAAACGCTACCTGAAAGACGACAGACTGCGTCGGGCCTTCAGCATTCAACCCCTACTGGTTGGCGGCAACCCATTTTCCACTACCAGCATTTATTCGCTGATTCACTACTTAGAGCGGCGTTGGGGTGTCCACTTTCCCCGGGGCGGAACCGGTGCCTTGGTACAGGCTCTGGGCAAGTTGATGCGAGAGCAGGGCATCGATATCCAGCTGAGCAAGAGCGTGAGCCAAATTAACATCGAAGATGGGCGCGCCACCGGTGTGCTTTTAGATGACGGTACCACCCTCACTGCAGATCGAATCATCTGCAACGGCGACCCAGCGTTTACCCACAAAAACTTGATCGACAAGGCCCATCGCAGAACCTGGACCGACAAACGTATCGACGGTCTCAAATACTCTATGGGCTTGTACGTTCTGTACTTCGGTACCGACTGCAAATACGAGGATGTGGAACACCACACCATCATCTTCGGCGATAGCTATCAAGAATTGCTGCAGCGCATCTTCGATGGCGGCGAAGTAGGCGATGACCTAAGCCTGTATTTGCACCGACCCACTGCTACCGATCCTGCCCTGGCACCGGCGGGCAAGGATGCATTCTACGTGTTGGCTCCAGTACCGAATCTACAGCGGGACGATTGGGGCGAGGTCAAAAACCAAGTCAAAGAGCGGGTGCTGGACATTTTAGAGGCCAAGGTGCTGCCAAACCTAAGAGACCACTTAGAGGTGTGCTTCGACTTCGACCCAGACGACTTTGCAGCCCAGTATCAATCCCAATGGGGCGCTGGTTTCTCCATAGCCCCCATCTTTACTCAGTCGGCGTTTTTCCGTTTTCACAATCGTGCCGAGGACTTCAAGAACCTCTATTTCGTCGGAGCAGGCACCCATCCTGGTGCTGGAGTGCCCGGCGTCCTCAGTTCCGCTAAAGTCGTCGAACAACTTCTTCTAGAGGACTCACCATCAACCGTTCCGGACATGCAATGTCAGACCAGCTAACCAAGGCAAAGACCACCTTTAACGCTCACGCCAAAACATTCTCTTTGGCGGCGCGATTTTTACCCCAACAACGTTATGACGCCGTTGCGCGTCTGTACGCCTTTTGCCGGGAACTCGACGATTTGGCGGACGCAGAACCTGCCGGAATCAACCACGAAACACTGCTGAGCATACGACAAGACATTTGCGCGGGTACCAGCCTAAATACCGATGTGTCGGACATGCTGGAGCTGCAGCATCAATTTGAAATTCCCACGACACTGCTGCTGGATTTCATAGATGCCCTGATTGACGACCAGTACCCGAGACAACTCAAGGACATCGATGAACTGGTCCGTTTCGCCTATGGCGTAGCCTCGACGGTGGGTCTGATGATGTGTCATATCTTCGGCGTCAACGACAAACGCGCCCTGCCCTTTGCCGTGGACCTGGGCGTTGCCATGCAAATGAGCAACATCGCTAGGGACATACTGGAGGACGCTCAGCGCGGTCGAATCTATGTACCCGCTGACCTACTGCCAAGCCCGGTGACCTGCCAAGGGCTGCTAGCCGGGGACGAAGACCACAGGCACAGCGCCTACAAAGGCGCCCTTCGCCTGCTCAATATCGCCGGTGAGTATTATACCAGCGCCACCATGGGCTACGGCTATCTACCACGCTCGGTGCGCCATGCCATCAAGGTAGCCGCGCGCCTCTACCAGGCCATTGGCGAAAAGATTGTGGCCAATCCCGACAGCTACTGGCAGCAGCGCACGGTGGTTGCCCGGGAACACAAATGCCGTTTGATCGCCGATCTGTTTCTGCAGCGGTTGCGGGATGGGTCTAGCACGCTCCTCATCGGCAAGGTCGAACACCCAGACTATTTGCATCAAGCCTTAGATCAACGGCGTTTTACCGCCTGATCCCAATGACCCAAACCACTGCCGGTCAAACCGACCTCGATGTTGTCATCCTCGGCGGCGGCATGGCCGGATTGTCTCTGGCCTGCGCCATTGCACAGGACGAGTGCTCTCACCAAGATTTAAAGGAAACTTCACGACGAAGCCCACAACGTACATTAGTAATCGAGCCGCGAAGCGTCTATCGCCAAGATAAAACCTGGTGCTATTGGCAGCAGGACCCTACACCCTTCGACGAGGCCATTACCCATCGCTGGCAGCGTTGGACGGTAAGCCATGGGGGACAGACTCAACTGTGCAGCAGCGCCCAAACCCCCTACGTCCGAGTGGACAGCGGTCAGTTTTATCGTATTGCTCAGCAGATTTTGAGTGCTTCGCGCTCGGTGACTCTGAGTTTAGGAGAGCAAGCGGAATCGCTAGAAGCAGACAGCCGGGGTGTTTTCGTTAACAGTACAGCCGGTGATCTACGCGCTGGATTAGCTATCGACACCCGGCCCACACCCATCCCAGAGGGCGTGCTGCTGCAGCACTTCATGGGCTGGGAAATTCAGACTGATCATGACGTATTTGACCCAACCACCGTCACGCTCATGGACTTTGCCCCAGCATCCAAGGACATTCATTTTTACTACGTCCTGCCATTTGACCGTCGGCGTGCGCTGGTAGAAACCACGCATTTCTCCATGACCCGGTTAGATGAAGAAACGTATACCCGTGAGCTAAAAAACTATTTAAAAGCGCGCTATGGTTTGGATCATTGGCGTATCTCGCGAACAGAACAGGGCGTGATCCCAATGCCTCGCCAAGCGCCTAATCTCAAACGCCGGGCGCACCAGCGCATCATCCCCATGGGCCTACACGCGGACACAACAAAGCCGTCGACAGGATATTGCTACCCTCACGCTCAAGACCAGGCTCGACGGCAAGCCCAGGCGCTGTCATCTGGCGCCAGCGGCGCGGCGGCCAGCGCAAGGTCGGATCTGGGCCGCTGGTTCGATGCGGTTTTCATTGGTTTTTTAGAGCAGTACCCAGAACAAGCCGGGGCGACCTTTTTGCGACTTTTTCAGCAGGTGCCCAGCGATGTGCTGATACGATTCCTGACGGACAAGGCTCGCTTTGGCGACTATCTTCGGGTCATGCTCGCATTACCAAAGATCACGTTCATCAAACAAGCGTTACGACATGTTAGTGGCGCTTAAACCTTTTCGTGCTTTCCTGGCGGCGTGTCTGTTGGTCAGCGCCCTTGCACTCCTACTTGGCTCGGCCCACGCAGGCCTCATAGCCGGGCTGTGTCTGCTGATTTTAATAGCAGGCCTTCCCCACGGCGCTTTCGATCTGTACATCATGGCCTATCGCTATCAAGGCCAAACCCTCAGTCTAGCCATAGGCGTCTACCTCGGCTTGATCGCACTAACGGTTTTAGTCTGGCTATTTCTGCCGCTTGTGTTCCTGACCGGCTTCTTAGCCTATTCCGCCTATCACTTCGGTGATTCGGACTGGCCCGGCACCAGCCTTGGGCAAAAACTGGCTTGGGGCGTGTCCATCGTGGGGCTGCCTTGCCTAATCGCCTCGAACCAGGTCGCCCCGCTGTTTGAGACCATCACTGGCCTTCCAGACCTTAGCCGCTTCACAGCTATTGCCGGCCTACTGGCGATCCCCGCTTGTCTATTGTCAGGCCTGTCTTGGATGATGCGCCGGCAATCTCAGTCTGATCAGGCTAGTGCTCAGTTACCGACCACCACTGCCAGCGGACTGCTGCTTCTATGCTATGCATTGGCTTGCGCCTTGAGCGGCCCCTTGGCGGCCTTCGCCTGCTACTTCGCCTGTCTGCACGGGCCATTTCATCTGGACCGGTGGCAAAAGCGAATCGCACCGCCGTCGAATCTTGGTATTTACGCCCTCTCGACGCTGGTCATTGGTTGCGTTGGTGCTTTGGCCTTTTGGCTTCCAGCAAATATCGACTCTTCCGCCAGCACGTTGGCAGCACTGGCAGATCAACTGGACAGTTCCGCCCTAGAGAAGTCCGTCCTAGACGATTCAGTTCTACGCTATACCTTCGTAACCCTAGCCGCTCTAACAGTGCCTCATATGACCCTGTTGATGCTGGCCAAAAGGTAGCGGCTAACTAGCAGGCGCGCTCAGACGAAACACTGCAAAACCGTCCTTGGCTTCTTCTAACGAGGGGAGACCCGCCACGATGTCGGGATAGTTAGGCCGATACTTATCCTTGTAGGCCGTCACAATATCCGCCAGATTTTCCGCCGTTCGATTGGCTTGCAGGGCGTAGGTGTTGCCCTCTAGACGCATGGAAACGAGACCCTGATCGCCGATCCGCTGGACCCAACCACTGTCCGCGTTGCCCACGACATAAATAGTGCCTTCTACCTGTATGAGCCAGATGACTACCACCCGAGCTGGAGTCCCCGGCACCTTCAGCAAGATCTCGTTAGCGCCCGAGGTGTCCGGCCACTCGTTGGGGACTGGTGTTTCCTTACCCCCAATAAAAAACCCCGGCACGGGACCAATGGGTGCGACAAAAACAAACAAAACGGCCAAAACCAGAAAAGCTGACAAGAGCTTGTTGCGTAACGTCATGATTCCCCCTAACGGTGTATGTCGACGGCTTAGTTGCCAATCATCATGCGCCCTGCCGTCTTGAATGAAAATAGTGGCCCTTGACTTGAGAGTTTCGATAGCGATGCTTTGAGAGCGGCACAACAGCAAAGAATAAAAGGCAGACAACCATGACCGACCACAACTACTCCACAGCGAACTGGAACCAGCCGCCCCATAACCGCCACAGCTTTCAGCACATGTCGGATCTGTTTACCACGGCGAGTATCTACAAGGGGGATGGCCAAGCCAGTCCGCTGGAAAGCCAGCTTACGGATCTTAGTCAAATACCCTATCCAGTCGGGGGCGGTCGAACCGAGTCCCTTCAGCACTTTCTTG
>JAQWIX010000040.1 GCA_029248675.1 Pseudomonadales bacterium
GTTCATCGTCGGGACACGGTCCCAGCTCCACCTGAATGGTGGAGTGGTCGATGTCGAAACGCTCTTTTAATACCCGCTTAATATCGCTGACAACGCGCTGAACTGGGGCATTCTCAGGAATCAGCGCGTGCAGGGTGAGCAGGGGTTTTTCCGCAGTCAGCCCCCAAGCGTGTACATGGTGAACACCGTCAACGGCGTCGATTTCATCGGTCAGCGTTTGCTTGATGGTGGCCAAGTCCACTCCCGCCGGCACACCCTCTAACAAGATATGCCCGGATTCCTTTAAGACCCGATAAGCACCTCGGCCCAAGATCACCACGATACACAGGGTGAGAACTGGGTCAGCGTATAGCCAGCCAAAGAGCATCACCGTGGTCGCCGCCACGATAGCCGCCACAGAACCCAGCAAATCACCCAGCACGTGTAAGGCTGCGCTGCGAACATTGGTATTACCGCTGGTGTTATGCAGCATGCGGAAGGCAATTAGATTGACGATAAATCCTAGGGTCGCCACCAGTAGCGTCGGTTCAGGGTCCATGGTTTCCGGATTGAACAGCCGAAGTACTGCTTCCACCGAGATCCAGCCAATCAGCGCCACCAAGGTTAGGCCGTTAACGAAGGCCGCCAGAACTTGGAAGCGGTGGTAACCGTAAGACAGCTGTTGATCTTCTTCCCGTTTCGATAACTGAGCCGCCCACCAGGCCAAACCCAGAGCCGTGGCGTCTAAAAACATGTGCCCGGCATCGGCAATCAGTACCAAGGCGTTGGCCCACAGACCGACGCCCAGTTCTACCAGCATAAAGGACGTGATCAGCAGGCATGCCTTGCGCAGGGCTGAAATATCCGTGTCGTGATGGTGGTGAGAGTGAGCCATAGCGCACTGTAACAGCGGGGAAATGGCGCTGCCACCGTTCGCTCGGTGTCTGGCTAAAGGTTGTAGCGGATCCGCCGGATTCGTGTCCTAGGTCTGTGGGGTGCGCGGATTGCGGCCGTGGGGTAATCTCGTCGGGTATGCAAATTAAATAAAAAGGGGAGTGATATGGAACGCATGAGCTTGGAGTTTGTCGATCGCGTAGCGGTGTTGAAGTTTAACCATCCAGAAGTGATGAACGCAGTGGGCGGGCAAATGCTCGAAGACCTCGGTGAAGCCATTGGTGAAATTAAAGCCCGAGGCACCGATACGCGCTGTTTGCTTCTTACCGGCGAAGGTCGCGGTTTTTGCGCCGGTGCGAACCTGAACGATGACAGTGGCAAGGGCCGAAAGGGCGGTGCCGGTGACGGTCTGCGGCATACCTACCATCCCATCATGTTCGATCTGCGCGGGTTGGATATGCCTATTGTCACCGCGGTAAACGGTGCTGCCGCGGGCGTTGGCATGAGCTTCGCGATGATGGGCGATATCGTCTGTGCCTCGAAGCAGGCTTACTTCCTGCAGGCGTTCGCGCGCATCGGTCTGATCCCAGATGGCGGTGCCACATTCTTGCTGCCCCGCCTGGTAGGTTGGGGCCGTGCCATGGAGCTTTCACTGCTGGCCGAACGGTTGCCCGCAGATCAGGCTCAAGAGTGGGGATTGGTCAATCGACTCTATGACGATCAAGACGCTCTGATGGCCGGTGCCATGGAAGTGGCCAACCGACTGGCTAATGGACCCAAGTCTCTATCCTTGATTCGAAAAGCCTATTGGAAGACTTGGTCTAATTCTTTCGAGCAGCAGTTGGAGTTGGAGTCGGACCTGCAAAACGAAGCTGGCACCAGTGCCGACTTTAAGGAAGGGGTTAGCGCGTTTTTGCAAAAGCGTGACGCGGAATTTAAGGGGCAGTAAGCACCGACAATGCATAAAAGCGCCGGTACTTGCCGGTGCGCTTTGACTTCGACATAGGGGAGAACGATGACAGGATCATTAGCAGGGCGAGTGGCCCTTGTAACAGGCGGTGGCCGAGGTGTTGGCCGGGGTATTTCCATGGCCCTGGCCGCAGATGGCGCTACCGTGGCAGTAAATTATCGACGGGACAGTGAGGCAGCCGAAGAAACCGTGGCCGCCATTGTGGCAGCTGGCGGCAAGGCTCAAGCCTATTCCGCCTCGGTCGACGACTTTGATCAGAATGCAGAGATGGTTGCCGCCATCGAAGCGGACCATGGCCCCATCGGCATCTTGGTGAACAACGCAGGCATCGCCAGTCGTGGTCAAAGCGTCGAACAGACGGAACCGGCAGAACTGCAGCGGGTTGTGGCCACTCACGCCTTTGGTCCCCACTACCTCAGTAAGCTGGTTATACCCAAGATGCGTACTCTTGACCGGGGCGACATTGTGATGATTTCCAGTGTGGCCACCCGCTCCCTGAGCGGTTTTGGCGCACCCTACAACATGGGCAAAACCGCCATGGAAGCCTTGGCCTACACCTTGGCAAAGGAAGAGCGACCCAACGGTATTCGAGTCAACATCGTTGCGCCGGGACTCGTCGATACCGACATGGGTCAGCGCCTGATGAATGCCCTGCAGGGTGTTGAGGACATTCGAACCTTGGACGAAAGCATGCCCTGGGGGCGTGTGTGCCAGCCGGAAGATGTGGCCAACGTGGTGAAGTTCTTAGTCAGCGACGCCAACTCATACCTGACCGGTGAGCGGCTTTACTGTGATGGTGGTGGTCAGGATATCAATAGGCGGTAGCCACCGTCTGAGTTCGTGGAGGCGCTGGGTTATGCCAGTGCTTCCAAATGCACGGTAACCGATCTGGCTAAGGCATTCAGGTCGTAACCACCTTCCAAGGTCGACACGATCCGTCCGCCGGCGTATTGGTTGGCCATGGCCACGATGAACTCGGTGACCCAACGGTAGTCGTCTTCTCGCAGATTTAGGCTGGCAAGGGGATCTTCCTCGTGGGCATCAAAGCCTGCGGAAATAAAGATGATGTCCGGTTCATGGGCTTCAAGGGCAGGCAGCCAATCCCGTTCGATGGCTGCTCGGAACGTGCTGCCGCTGCTGCCTTCACTTAGCGGCGTATTGACGATGTTGGGTTGCACAAGGTCATCTAGCCGATTGGGATAGTAGGGGTGCTGAAAACTCGAGCACACCAGAATTTCCGGATGATGCCGGCAGATGTCCACGGTGCCATTACCGTGGTGCACATCAAAATCTAAAATCGCCACGCGGCTAACGTCGGTATGATCCAGCGCGGCGATGGCAGCGATGGCCACACTGTTGAGCAAGCAAAACCCCATGGCGCCATTGGCTTCTGCATGGTGTCCCGGCGGACGCACGGCACAGAACACGCGCTGGTCTGACCCGTTTAGCACACAGTCCATGCCTTCAAAAACCGCGCCCGCCGCAAGCCTAGCAGCGCTCATGCTGCGCGTGCTCATCCAAGTGTCCGGATCCAGCGGCAACAGGCCGTCTTCGGGTTGGGAGGCCAGCAAAAAATCCAAATGGGCTTGGCTATGGGCTGCCAATATGCACTCTTCGGGAATGGCTCGAGGTTTGATGACCTCGAAGTCGTCGGTCAAGCCTAGCTTTTGCAGATGGTTCATTAAATAGCTCAGACGTTCCGGCCGCTCCGGATGACCGTCCATGACCAGATGGTTCAGGTACTCGGGGTGGGTATAAATCCGCATATCAGTTTCCCGTGGGTCGATAGATCCAAGGCTACACAAGAGCGCATTGTGCGCCTACGACCTTTTCGGAGTGTTACTCTACAAACCTAAGATGGGAGGTCGGGCTTGAACACACTGGTACTATTTTTGCGCACAGCGGTAGCGGCGTGTTCCGGGCTACTGGTTTGGGTACTGATCAGTGATGCCATGGCTGCGCCCCAAACCCTCCCTGGCGCAATTGTGCCGGTTTGGGTAGCAGGCTTATGCGGTGGCGTGGTTTGCGCATTGTTCGCGCCGCGACAGGGTATCCAAGTGGCCTTTACCACCGGCGTCGTCATGGCTGCGATGTTTTTCGCCTTTCGCCATGTCTACCTCGATCTGCCCTTGGGCGGTAACACGCTGATAACCCTATGGCCGGCATGGTTTCCAGTTGCCTACTATCTGGGGGCTTACGGTTATCTCACCTTACTGCAGCGGCTTTATCGCTCTTAAAGCGGACAGTTGCTGGCATTAACAGGACACAGTAAACCCTTGAAAGGACAACACATGCAGCAAAT
>JAQWIX010000055.1 GCA_029248675.1 Pseudomonadales bacterium
GGGCTTTAAATGGGCGCGCTAGTATAGAGACATGCCTCCGGATTAAAAGTCAGGCTTTTCGAGACTATTTGCCAATACAAAATGAGGAAAAAATTTCACCGAGCAAATCATCAGGTGTCAGCTGTCCAACAATTTCCCCCAATGTCTGATGGGCTAACAGACAGTCCTCGGCGATAAGTTCTGGTCCCATTCGCTGGTTATAGCCATGTGCCGCTCGACCCAGCAAGTCCTTTGTTTTTTGCAGCGCTTGGATGTGACGTTGTCGCGCACTGAAACCCGCGGCTTCGCCAGCGGTGGTCTGGTTTTGAACTAACCGAGCTCCCAACTCTTTGAGACCAGCACCCGACACTACGGAAACGAAGCAGGCTCGATCATTCCAAGTTGGGTCTAAGGCTGGCTGACCTATATCAACCTTGTTAACCACCAACTGGATATCCTGGGCTGACACCTGCTCTGGATCTACGCCCGTCAACCGCGCCATGCCACGCCAGTAGTCATCTACATCCAATTCAATGGGCGTAGCCAAGAGTGTTTCCGCCGAGACCACCAAGGCGATGGTGTCCGCTTGGCCAATCTGCTCTCGCGCTCGCTCAATGCCAATTTGCTCAACTGGATCATCACTGTCTCTAAGACCAGCTGTGTCGACGAGTCGCAACGGTTGTCCTTCGATTACTACATCAACCTTCAACAGATCCCGAGTTGTGCCAGGAATCTCTGTCACAATGGCTGCTTCTTCTCCCGCCAACGCATTGAGAATACTGGACTTACCCACATTGGGTGCACCAACAAGTGCAACAGTAATGCCCTGACTCAATCGACGACCCTGTTCCGCTTGGTCAATCAGTACGTTTAGGTCTCCGATCAATGCAGCAATGGTCTCGGCCACTTTGGCCTGCTCTAAAATCTCAATGTCCTCATCGGGAAAGTCGATGGCCGCTTCCACTTCAATGCGCATTCGCAGCAACCGGTCCGCAAGTGCCGTGACCTTGGTTGAAAACACCCCCTGAAATGATGAAAGCGCAGCCTTTGCTGCGGATCGGGATTTAGCTGCAATCAAATCCGCAATGGCCTCAGCTTGAACCAGATCCAACTTACCGTTGAGAAAGGCTCGCTCACTGAACTCTCCCGGCCGAGCTAACCGAGCTCCTGCGTCGCAGAGCGCCTGCAAGATCGCCTGCTGAACCACGGGACTACCATGGCCCTGCAGTTCCACAACGTCCTCGCCGGTAAATGAGTTGGGACCGGGAAACCAAAGGGCGATTCCATCATCCAGCGGTTCCCCAGACACGCTAAACATGCCGTAATGAGCCGATCGCGGGGATAGCTCCTTGGCAAATAGCCTTTGAGCTGCTTCTTTTGCTCCGGGCCCAGAGAGACGAACAATACCCACGCCCCCTTCACCGGGCGGAGTCGCTACAGCACAAATCAAATCGTTATCTAACGAAGACATACCCAGTCCACCCCATTAGAGCGCGGCAGGGCTCACTTGGTTTTTGCTGCCTGCTCTCGCTCAACTTGTCGATACACATAGGTTTGCTGGGCCAAAGACAGTAGATTGTTCACCAACCAGTAGAGCACCAAGCCAGCTGGAAAAAACAAGAAGAGTACTGTGAACATGATGGGCATCAGCTTCATCATGCGAACCTGCATGGGATCGCCAACTTGAGGGTTCAGCGCCTGCATAAGGTAAGTACTTGCGCCCATCAATAACGGCAAAATGAAGTAGGGGTCCATGGCCGCCAGGTCTTCGATCCAAAAGATAAAAGGCGCCTGGCGAAGCTCAACTGATTCCAACAACACCCAATACAGTGCCAAAAACACTGGCATTGGCAGGAGCATGGGCAAACAGCTACCCAAGGGATTTGCCCCTTCTTTTTGGTACAGCGCCATCATTTCCTTGGATAGCTTTTCTCGATCATTGGCGTAGCGTTCTTGTAAGCGCTTCATGGCGGGCGCCACTCGGCGCATATTGGCCATGGATCGATAACCTTTCGCCGAAAATCCGGCCAGCAGCCCTTTCACTAACACCGTTAGTAGAATAATAGCCAAACCCCAATTGCCGACGATGTCGTGGAAAAACGTTAGGGCCTTAAACAGGGGAATGGCTATCCACCACAAAAAACCATAGTCCACGGTCAAATTCAGATGAGGTGATATCTCTTCTAAAACCACCTGATCCTTGGGACCGGCATAAAACTCCGACGTCCAGCGGCCGGTAACCCCAGGCTGTATCGTCTGGTTTTGACCAGTGAAACCAAATAGGTAGTAGCCATCGGATGTTTTTCTGGCGTGGTAAGACGTGGCTTGATCGTCAGGCGCTATCCAGGCAGAAATAAAGTAGTGCTGCAAAAAGGCCATCCAGCCCCCAACAGTGGTCGCCTGAAAGTTGCCTTCATCTACATCATCGAAATCAACTTTTTGATAGTTGTTTTCCGCGGTGGTTAGCGCGGCACCTAAATAAGGCGAGGGCGCTAACGGAACCGTCTCGTCCGTGGGCGGTTCCAGCCTGTCGCGCTTAATTTGGGACAACATGCGCATGGTTTTTGGAACGCCACTACTGTTCGTCACCTCGTAGATCACGTCTACAAGATGACTGTCTTGACGAAAATTGAAGGTTTTTGTTACATCAACCCCATTACGGCTAGTGGTTAAAACAAGAGACCCGGTGTCATTGACCACTAAATTTCTCACGGAGCTGTCATAGAGCGGGCGCTCGCCGGTCTTATCGATACCATCTGCGCCGATCAAGGCACTTTGGGCAACATATGTATGTGTTTGGCTTTGATCCAACAGCAAGTAAGGGGTTTCTTCTTGATCCAGAGCAACAGGAAAGGTGGGCAGTTGGACGCGCACTATGTCCCCGCCAAGTAAGTCGATCCACACTTTTAATGCAGCGCTTTCTACCGTAACCAAGC
The DNA here is from genome assembly GCA_029248675.1 of Pseudomonadales bacterium. Classification (GTDB taxonomy): domain Bacteria; phylum Pseudomonadota; class Gammaproteobacteria; order Pseudomonadales; family Azotimanducaceae; genus UBA4421. Next base: position 2,916 of record JAQWIX010000055.1, read on the forward strand.
GGTCCGAACTGGCCCCTTGGACAACATTAACAGCCACGTTTTGAGTCAACGGGGCTGCGGGCGGAATGTCCATGTCATTGGGTTCTAGGACCTCAGAAGCAACGGCCGCTTGTTCTTGATTCATGCCGCCTTGTGCTATTACCGGCGCATCAGTGTAGACCATGGGGGTTTTGGCAGCCTCCATGTCGTCGTTCCAAGCTAGGATCAGCAAATAAGCTGTGGCTGCCATGCCAATAAGTAGCACGATCCTTTGAATTTCTGGAGGTAACATAACCTAAATTCCTTAACGCCGGTCCACGGCAAGTGTTTGACTAATCTATCGATCCATCAGTATTTGGCTTTGGCACAAAATCCACACCTCCCTCGGTCCAAGGATGGCATCTTGCTAGTCGCTTAGCGGCAAGGGCACCACCTGTCAGCGGGCCATGTGTCTCTAGGGCCTCCATGGCGTAATGGGAGCAGGTTGGATGAAAACGACATCTGGGTTGAACGAACGGACTAATCATCACCTGGTAGCATCGCACTAAACACTTGAAACCAACGGAGATGGCAGTTGATACCTGTGATGCTGTAGCGCTAACCAAGCGCTGGGGTACGTCCGATGGCATGTTCATATCTTTTCTTTTGGCGTCTGATGCATCATGTTATCGAAGCACTGAGCTACCGTGTTCCGCAGTTCTCCATCGGTTACCGCTCCGGTGACATGAACAATGACATCCAGCGGTAGCAACCGGGTCTGAGCTAACCTAAATTGATCGCGAATGATGCGCTTTATCCGATTTCGTCTGACCGCAGTCCGGTTACCTTTCTTCGGCACAATTACCCCAAGTCTCGGGGCGACGAAATCGTTTTCTAGGCAACGTACACGAATTACGCCGTGACGACGAACGAATCGGCCGCGTTTAAAAACCTGAGTGAATTGCTGGGCGTGCAGCAGTCTGCGGCATCGGGGAAACGTTTCCGTCGAGATGGCAGACTAGACCGTAAGACGCTTTCGTCCTTTCGCGCGTCTGGCGTTTAGGACTTGACGTCCAGCCTTGGTAGCCATTCGCGCACGAAACCCGTGAGTTCGTTTACGCTTTAGATTACTTGGTTGAAATGTTCTTTTCATGGCAAGGCTCGTGTGTCTTAGACAGTTGGTGAGTCAATTGAATCTCAAAAATTTCGTTAGATTAAGCTCACGAAATCCCGAGGGCCGGCGATTTTATGAACAGATCCTAAGAGTGTCAATTAAATAGAATTATAAATAAGTATTTGTTGTTGTTTGTTAAGGAAGCGAATTTCTGTGGGTAAACCGGTCTAGCAGGCATGGAGCTGCGACTTTGCGTGCTCTTTAGCTTGTGAACAACCCATTGACGACAGGGGTTCAAGTTCGGGATAACTCGAGACAAAAAAGTTATCCACAGGTTCTTAAGTTTTTTGCTCACAGCGTAGCAGCTTTTGATTAGTCAACAGCAAGGAAGCTATGCGCCCTAAACCCCTGATTCTGTGTACTTCGTAAAATAAAACTCTTTTTTCGTCGTGACGGCATAGCGTCTACCCAAAGCATGAGCATAGAATCTCTACTGGTTCGGATAAACCATATGCAAAGCATTGGGTTTGAATGACGCCCGGCGGGATTGATGAGTATCGGGTACGTATAATTGCTTTAGCAGCTACAGGCCAGGTTTACTTGCGAAAGTGTCTGGTGGAGCAAAACCGAACGGAAGAGGTTTGAAACGAATGTCGATAGGGGGCATGAACGAGTGAAAGAAGCAATTTGGCAAAAGTGCTTAGGCCAGCTTCAAAGTGAGATCAGCGGAGATCAGTTCGAAACGTATCTGCGTCCCCTTCAAGCGGATTTTAGTAAAGGTAACCTGACGCTGCTTGCGCCAAACATATACGTCGAAGACAAGGTTCGTTCGACCTACCTCGCAAGAATCAGCGAGTACTTCGAAGCGTCGAGTGAACAACAGGACGTGCTTTTGTCCGTTGGAGGCATGAGGGAAGCACAACCTTTGCGAGCAGAGGCAAAGGGCAGCTTCGATTTGACGACTTCGGGCTCGCCAGCTGGAAGCCAAGTGAACCGCCTCAGACATGGAGAACAGCTAGTCAAACCCTCGCATAACCTAAACGGCGACTTCACGTTTGATTCTTTTGTCGAGGGCAAATCTAACGAGTTGGCTAAGGCGGCGGCTTCCCAGGTGGCGGATAACGCTGGCCAAAGCTACAACCCGCTATTGATGTATGGCGGTGTTGGGCTAGGTAAAACGCACCTAATGCAAGCTGTTGGAAACGAAATTCTTCGTCGAAAACCCGACGCTAGGGTGATGTACCTGCACTCTCAACGATTCGTACAAGACATGGTGAAAGCACTACAAACAGGCACCATGCAGGATTTTATGCAGTTTTATCGATCTGTGGATGCCTTGCTTATCGACGATATTCAGTTTTTCGCCAAGAAACTAAGGTCACAAGAAGAATTCTTTCATTTGTTTAACTCGCTGCTAGAGCGTGGTCAGCAGATGATTTTGACCAGTGATAAGTACCCACGAGAAATAGACGGATTAGAAGATCGTTTGAAGTCCCGCTTCGTTTGGGGCCTTACCGTTGAGGTAGAAGCACCGGAGTTAGAAACTCGGGTCGCTATTTTGATGAAAAAAGCCGAAGCAGAAAGGGTGCCTTTAGATCAGGAAGTGGCGTTTTTCATTGCAGAACGAATACGCTCGAATGTAAGGGAACTTGAAGGTGCTTTGCGTCGAGTTATTGCCAACGCTCGCTTCACTGGTAGCCGCATATCCATCGAGCAGGTAAAGCGAGCGCTTCGGGATCTATTTGCGATTCAAGATCGACAGATATCCATCGACAACATTCAAAAAACGACCGCCGAGTACTTTAATATCAAAGTCGGAGACCTTTTGTCTAAGCGACGCAGTCGGACAATAGCCAGGCCTCCCCAGCTGGCCATGGCCATCGCAAAAGAATTGACCAACCATTCACTTCCAGAAATAGGTGATGCGTTTGGGGGCAGGGATCATACGACGGTGTTACATGCGTGCCGAAAGGTAGCGGAGCTTCGAGCAACCAATGCAGACATTGCGGAAGACTATCGAAATTTGTCACGTTTGCTCAGCGGTTGATTCGTAGAACTAGGCCGATAAACCGGACTTAGCGCAGGGATGCCGATGTTTGGGTATGCTCAGAGGCCAACTTCCATCGCTTGAAGCTGAAGAGCGCTGTTATAACCTTCTCTTAAGACAAAAGGAGGATGCGTAGCGGCGCTGATACGCGTAAAAGATTACTATTGGATCCAATTGGCAAACCAAGGAAGAAAGGGTCGCGACGATGAAATTTACAATTCCCAGAGAAGTCCTGTTAAAACCGCTTCAACTAGTCACCGGGGTGGTAGAGCGTCGACAGACGTTGCCGGTTTTGGCGAATTTGTTGATCAAAGCCGATGACAGCGGTTTGTCCTTATCGGGAACAGATCTTGAGGTTGAGATGGTTGCGCATTGCAGCGTTCCAGTGGAACAAACAGGCGAGGTGACGATTCCGGCGCGAAAGCTTGCGGATATTTGGCGCGCGCTACCAGACGGCGCAGAGGTTTCCGTGGTCGTAGATGGCGAGCGCGCCACCATTAAGAGTGGTCGCAGCCGATTCACCCTAGCAACTCTGCCGGCCGGCGATTTTCCTAAAGTAGAAAGCGGCGATTCCGATGTTGTGATTTCGCTGCCTCAAAATCACGTTCGTAAGCTCATCGATCAAGTCAGCTTCGCCATGGCGCAACAAGACGTGCGGGTATTCCTGAACGGTATGTTGCTTGAGGTAGATGGCTCAACAGTCAGAGCGGTGGCAACAGACGGCCATCGGTTGGCTATGGCTAGCAAGGCGTGTGAAACCAGCAAAGGCGCCGATGCGTTGATGCAAGCCATTGTACCGCGCAAGGCGGTGGTGGAAATGGGCCGGTTGCTGGATGAGGAAGATGAGAATCTGTCCATTCAGTTCGGTGCTAATCACCTGAAAGTCACCAAGGGAGCGGTGACAATGACGACTAAGCTGGTCGATGGCCAGTTTCCGGATTATGAAAAGGTTGTACCGAAAGACGCTTCCCGAGTTCTGTCCGGGGACCGAGAAACTCTGAAGCAAGGCTTCCAACGAGCGTCGATCTTATCCAACGAAAAGTATCGGGGTGTGCGCCTGAATATTTCGCCGGAATCCCTGACGATCCAAGCGAACAACCCAGAGCAAGAAGAGGCCGAGGAAACCGTACCGGTACAGTTTTCTGGTGATCAGTTGGAAATCGGTTTTAACGTCAGCTACCTTTTGGACGTGTTGTCCGTGGTGGACAGCGACGGTGTTCAAATAAGCGTCAGTGACGCTAACAGTTCGGCATTGCTGGAATCGGCGGAAGATGACGGGGCGGTGTACGTTGTTATGCCGATGAGGCTCTAGTCGGGAACGTTCTTGTATCTCGCCAACCTTTACGCGGCGCGCTTTCGGAACATTGCTGAAACAAACCTGTCACTAAAAAACGGCATAAACCTACTTTATGGTGCCAACGGGGCGGGTAAAACGGCGGTGCTGGAAGCCATATTTATGTTAGGCCGCGGCCGCTCATTTCGATCCTCTCAAAATTCCCAGTTGATTCAAAACGGCCACTCGGACTTGGTGGTGAGAGGGGAAGTAAAGGGTGAAAGCACTAGCCATGTTTTAGCTAGACAAAAAGGCTTGTCGGGGCTTAATCAAGCCCGCATCGATGGAGAAAACGCCAGCCGCCAATCCCGATACGCTGAGATACTACCCTTGCAAGCGCTGCTGCCGGGGATCTCTGATCTCGTGCTGGACGGACCGGGTATTCGCCGAGAATTTATGGATTGGGGCTTGTTCCACGTGGAACAACAGTACTTGCCAGCAGCTAAACGATTCCGTCGGGCCTTGTCTCAACGTTCCGCCTGGTTAAAAGAGCATTCAGACCAACCCTTCCAAACTGATCCTTGGGTGCAAACTTTGGCTGCGGCGGGGGCTGAGATGGCTCAAGGGCGAAAATCATTCGTCGGTCAGCTGAACGAAAGGCTTGGCGCAACACTGGAGGCGCTGGGCGTTGAGTTTAAGTGCCAGCTTGCTTACACCGGTGAAGATTTCACCGAAGGTGAAACGAAGGCCTTAAATGTTTTGGAAAAATCGTTTGATCGGGATCGACGTTTCGGGGCCACGCAAAACGGCCCCCATCGGTCTGATATGGCAATATTGGTGGATGGCGTGCCGGCGAGAACCGTGGTTTCTCGAGGGCAGGCCAAGTTGATTGCCAGCGCCCTCGTACTCACTTATGCAGGGGTGCTGACGGCAAAAACCGACAAGCAGCCAATCTTGCTCTTAGATGATCTGGGGGCAGAGCTAGATTCCTTCCACCGGGAACGGTTCTTTCACCAACTGGACACCATGGATTGCCAAGTCATTGCCACTACAACCGAAGAACCGAGGGATCTGGTGGGGTCGTCGGTATTTGATACGGTGCAAGTGTTCCATGTGGAACAAGGCACTATCTTTCAGAAATAGATACGGTTTTATGGTAACTTGCAGCCAAAGTCGCCGCTTATTTTAGGGAATCTTGCATGTCAGACGAAAACAGCTACGACTCAGGTAGCATTAAGGTGCTCAAGGGCTTAGATGCGGTACGCAAACGGCCTGGAATGTACATCGGTGACACCGAAGATGGCACCGGCTTGCACCACATGGTTCAGGAGTTAGTGGACAACTCCATTGATGAAGCGCTGGCGGGACATTGCGACACGGTATACGTAACCATGCACCCGGAAGAGGCGATCACGGTGCGGGACAATGGCCGAGGCATTCCCGTTGATATGCACCCAGAAGAAAAGGTCAGTGCGGCAGAAGTGATCATGACGACGCTGCATGCCGGCGGTAAATTTGACGATAACAGCTATAAAGTGTCCGGCGGCTTGCATGGCGTTGGTGTTTCTGTCGTTAACGCGCTGTCCGACGAATTACGTTTGACCGTGCGACGGGACAACAAGGTGTATCAGCAAACTTACGCTCACGGCGTGCCTGTAGCGCCCTTGGCAGAAACCGGAGAAACCCAGGAGCGGGGTACTGAGTGTTATTTCAGACCCTCGCCAGAGACGTTCCATAACATTAAATTCCAATACGAAATCTTGGCTAAACGCCTGCGTGAGCTAGCGTTTCTCAATTCTGGCGTCTCCATCGTGCTGAAAGAAGAGCGCAGCGGTAAGGAAGATACATTCTTATACGAAGGTGGGCTGAGAGCCTTTGTCGAGTATTTAAACCAAAACAAGCAGCAGCTTAACGAGGTTTTCCATTTCAGCACCCAACGAGAGGACGGCATTGGGGTAGAAGTGGCCATGCAATGGAATGATACATTTCAGGAACAAGTTTTTTGTTACACCAATAACATCCCTCAAGGCGATGGCGGTACCCATTTGGCGGGTTTTCGAGGCGCCCTGACGCGCACCCTTAATACCTACATTGAGAACGAAAACCTTATCAAGAAAGCGCAAGTAAACACTACGGGCGATGACGCTCGAGAAGGCATAACGGCAGTGGTTTCCGTTAAAGTTCCGGATCCTAAGTTTTCATCGCAAACGAAAGATAAATTGGTGTCCAGTGAGGTAAAAACCGCAGTAGAACAAGAACTTAGCAAGTTTTTTGCCGATTACCTTGCCGAACACCCTCAGGACGCTAAAGCCGTGGTAGGCAAAATGATCGACGCGGCCCGGGCGCGGGAGGCGGCGCGTAAGGCCCGAGATATGACTCGGCGTAAAGGCGCCTTGGACATTGCGGGTCTACCAGGAAAGTTAGCGGACTGTCAGGAAAAGGATCCGGCGCTGTCCGAGCTGTTTTTGGTGGAGGGTGATTCCGCTGGCGGGTCAGCCAAACAGGGCCGAGACCGCAGAACCCAAGCGATATTGCCGCTGAAAGGTAAAATCCTGAACGTAGAAAAGGCCCGATTCGATAAAATGCTATCGTCTCAGGAAATCGGGAACTTGGTGACCGCGTTGGGCTGTGGGATTGGCAAGGGGGAATTTGACCCGGACAAGCTGCGTTATCACAACATCGTAATCATGACCGATGCCGATGTTGACGGTTCACATATCCGCACGTTGCTGCTGACCTTTTTCTTTCGTCAAATGCCCGAGCTATTCGAGCGAGGACATATTTACATCGCCCAACCCCCTTTGTACAAGGTGAAGAAAAACCGTCAAGAACGGTATGTGAAAGACGACGACGAGTTGAAAGACTACTTCCTTGGTATGTCCCTTCAGGATGCAAAGCTATTTGTGAACCCAGAAGCACCGGCTATACAGGGGGAAGCATTGGAAACGTTGATTGTTGCTTATCAATCCCTCATGCAAACGTTGGCGGATTCCAAGCGTAAATACCCAGAAGAGCTGACTCAAGCCTTAGTAAAAGTCGAAAAACTGACCCCGGAACTGATGGCTGATGAACCGGCCATGGTGAACTGGGGGGCATCCCTGGTGGAACTGTTGCGCCAGAATCCAGATGCGAACCCAGCCGTTAAAGTGGTTTTTGACCAAGAAACCAAGGTCTATGTGCCAGAGATTACCCTTTTGCTAAAAGGTGTCGTGGAAAAAATAGCGTTGCCTTTAAACTTTCTGAGTGGCCCCGAGTACCGGGCAATTTCCGCAATGATCGATCAAATTCAAGGTTTGTTGGAATCCGGCGCCTATGTCCAACGAGGTGAGCGACGCAGCGATATTGTCCATTTTTCCGATGCCTTTGACTGGCTGCAGAAAGAGGCTCGACGCGGTGTGGACTTACAGCGCTACAAGGGGCTGGGAGAGATGAATCCGGAACAGCTTTGGGAAACGACCATGGACCAATCTGTTCGCCGGATGCTGAGAGTCTCTGTGGACGATGCCATCGGTGCTGATCAGATGTTCACGACATTGATGGGCGATCATGTAGAGCCTCGGCGCGAATTTATCGAGAAGAATGCGCTTTCTGTGGTGAATTTGGACGTATAAGCCAAGTTCACTAAGGGCAGGATAACGAATATGGCCTCCGCTCAACCCAAGTTTCGTTGTGGTTGGTGCGATTCCAGCGATTTGTATCGTCAATACCACGACGAAGAGTGGGGCGTGCCGCTTACGGATGAACAAGCGCTCTTTCGTCTGTTGATGCTAGAGGGCCAACAGGCTGGATTGGCTTGGATTACCGTATTGAAAAAACGGGCCCATATGGATCAACTTTTCCGCCATTTTGACATCGACTTTCTGGCCGCCAAAGGGAAGGAACGCATTGAAGACTGGCTGCAAGATCCAGGAATTATTCGCCACCGAGGGAAGCTGGAGGCATTGGTGAGCAATGCTCAACTGGTTCAGGCTATGCCAGATTTTGCTGAGTGGATCTGGTCTTTCTCAGTGTGCCAGTCCCGGGAACCGGCGACACCCGTACCCGCAGAAACGGCAGAGTCCCAGGCTATGTCTAAGGCGCTAAAGAAAGCAGGTTTCCGCTTTGTTGGACCCACGATTTGTTACGCATTTATGCAAAGCGCGGGCATGGTAAATGACCACGACCCGAAATGCTGGCGTTATGCCGCTTGTGAACGTGCCGTTCATAAGGCGTTGAAAGCGCGATGACGTTCCTCATAAGAGGCGTGTTTTGGTTGCTGAGCCTGGCCCCAGACGGTTTGGCAATCTTGTTATCAAGAGGGATCGCACGACTAATGGTTGGGTTTAATGCCCGTGGCGCCCAAGTGGCCAAGATGAACTTTGCCCATTGCTTTCCTGAGCTTAGCGACAAGACCCAAAAAGAAATGGTGCTGGACACCGTAACCAGCTCCACCTTGCTGCCGTTCGAGTTGGCCTATCTCAGACATCGTCCAATAAAAAAACTGTTAGGCAAGCTGGTTAGCGTAGAGGGGGAAGACAAGCTGAAAAGCGCGTGGCAGGCCGATGGTGGTGTTATTTTGCTGATGCCGCACTTTGGTTGCTGGGAGTTTTTAAGTGCGTATTTAGGCAGAACCTATCCCATCTCTGCGCTGTACGCCCCACCCAAGGTGGCGGCCTTAGAGGATAGTATTTCTGCGAAAAGGCAGCGTCAGGGCGCCAAGATGCACCCAACGACCGCTTCCGGTTTGCGTAGCTTGATGCGGGGGTTGAGGTCCGGAGATTTGGTCGTGCTACTGCCAGATCAGGTGCCCGAAGGCGCTGCCGGTAGGGTTGTCGCTCCTTTTTTTGGCTGCAGAGCGTTGACGATGTCTCTTGCCCAGCGGTTGATTAGGGGCGGCTCGCCCAAGGTGCTTATGGCTGCTGCTTGG
>JAQWIX010000067.1 GCA_029248675.1 Pseudomonadales bacterium
CTCGGTGTAGCCGCTGGGCTGCTCCGTGCCTGCAAAAATCAAATCACAGGCCGCTTGGAACGCCACACTGTCATCGAAGTTCGGTGACATGTTGCGGTATTCGGCATCGCCTGCATTCTGGCCATCGACCACCCCGGCCATACGTTCCATAGTGGCTCGCACCTGTTCTTGACTGCAGATGCCGTGATGAAGCCAGTTGGCAATATGTTGGCTGGAAATCCGCAGAGTTGCTCGGTCTTCCATCAAGCCCACATCATTGATATCCGGCACCTTGGAACAGCCCACGCCTTGATCAACCCAGCGAACTACGTAACCCAAGATCCCTTGGACATTGTTGTCCAGCTCCGCCTGAACGTCATCCGCTGAGAGGTTCTTGCCAGCCAGCAGAGGAATTTTCAGAATATCATCCACACTGGCCGGCACTCTGGCTCGCAGGTCATCTTGCACTGCGGCCACGCTAACCTCGTGATAGTGCAGGGCATGCAGCGACGCTGCAGTGGGGGATGGTACCCACGCGGTGCTAGCCCCGGCCTTGGGATGATTGGCCTTAACGCTGAGCATCTCGGCCATTTCATCGGGCTTGGCCCACATACCCTTACCAATTTGGGCCTTGCCCTGAAAGCCAGTCCGCAGCCCTACATCCACATTGTTGTCTTCGTAGGCGGTAATCCACGTTTGTGCCTTGATCACGTCTTTCTCTAAGACCGGCCCAGCTTCCATGCTGGTATGAATTTCATCGCCAGTGCGATCAAGGAAGCCGGTATTGATGAATACGATCCGGTCTTTGGCTCGCTGGACGCAGGCTTTAAGGTTCACGCTGGTGCGACGTTCCTCGTCCATGATGCCCATTTTCAGGGTGTTGGGCTCAAGCCCAATAGTCTGCTCTACCCGGGATAATAGGTTGACCGCTAACGCAACCTCATCGGGGCCGTGCATTTTCGGTTTCACGATATAGACACTACCCGCACGCGAATTTCGCAGATCGCTGTCGCCCTTTAGTAGGTCATGCTTGGCTGCCAATCCGGTGACAAAACCGTCCAGAAAACCCTCAGGTACCTCATTGCCGTCTGCATCAAGAACCGCGTCCGTGGTCATCAGATGGCCTACGTTGCGGACCAGCATCAGGCTGCGCCCATGCAGCACGAGTTCCTCACCGTTCGCCGCCGTATACTGCCGATCGGCATTAAGCTTGCGCACCACGCGCTTGCCACCCTTTTCCATGACCTCTTCCAGCGTGCCTTTCATGAGGCCTAGCCAGTTTCCATAGACGACACATTTGTCTTCTGCGTCCACTGCGGCCACCGAGTCTTCGCAGTCTTGGATAGTGGTCAAGGCTGACTCAGCAATCACGTCTTTAACGCCGGCGGGATTTACTGCCCCCACCGGGTCCTTACGATCAATCAAAATGTCTAAGTGCAGGCCGTTATGGGCGAGCAAAATACTGCTGGGATCTTCTTCGCCCACGTAGCCCGCAAACTGGGACTCATCGGCCAAGGCCGTGTTGCCGCCGTCTGCCAAAATGCAGCGCAGATGGGCCACACCGTCAGGATCCATGCCGATACCGTAACTTACAACATCGCTGTGGCTGCCGTGCGCCAAGGGCGCCACGTCATCTAGCACCTGAGCCACGCGAGCCACTACCAATTCACCCCGCGCCGGGTTGTAACTGCTGCCTTTTTCCTTACCCGGTTCTTCAGGAATGATGTCGGTGCCGTAGAACGCATCGTACAAACTCCCCCATCGGGCGTTGGCTGCATTGAGGGCATAACGCGCGTTCATCACCGGTACTACCAACTGGGGTCCGGCTATCTTCGCGATTTCCGAGTCTACATTACTGACCTGTATTGAAAAATCCGCAGGCTCCAGTAGCAGATAACCAATGGACTCGAGAAACGCCTTGTACTCGGCCTCGTCGATGACTTGGCCCTTGCGAGCCAAGTGCCAGTCGTCGATCTGATGTTGAAGATCCGCGCGAACACTCAACAGCTCGCGATTCAGCGGGCCCAACTCATTCACGCAGGCCTCAAATCCAGCCCAAAACGCATCGACGTCCACTCCGGTACCCGGGGCTACTTGATCAGCAACGAATTCATCCAATTGAGCGGCTATTTGCAACTCACCGCGCTTGACTCTGCTCTGTGACATCTTTTGTCCTGTCTGCTGGTAAAAAACGCACGCAGTATATCTCCACTGGTATGCAAATTGCGTGGAATACCACCCTTGCTTGTTTTTCAAGCCTCATTACAACCATGGCGGCATGGCTGTCAGAGACCGATACGTTCCATGCTAATGTTCGTGCTTATAGCAATATTGGAGAGGCGTTATGGCGGGACGACTGGAGGGTAAGCGTGTGCTGGTCACTCAGGCCGAAGATTACATGGGACCGGCAACCATCGAGCTTTTTACCGAGGAAGGCGCCGAGGTCATCGCCGACAACTCAGACCTAACCGAAACCGGCCGGTGCCAGGCGCTCATTGCCCAAACCGGAGACATCGATGTGTTAGTGGCGAATCTAGCATCACCGAATTTTACGGGTATCCAAGTCACTGACCTTGCGGACGAAGACTGGCACTGCACCTTTGACATGATGGTTCATCCGCTGCACGGCCTCTGTCAGGCCGTAGTGCCGCAGATGATCGCTCGCCAAGCAGGAAAAATTGTCGTGTACGGCAGCGCTACGGCGCTGAAAGGCATGCCGACGGTGACCGCTTACAGTGCCGCTCGAGCGGCCCAAGCGGGCTACATCCGATCCTTGGGCGTTGAGGTAGCCAAACACAATGTACAAGCGAACTTGATCGCTCAGAACTACGTTGAAAACCCCGTCTATTACCCCCAAAAGCTGCGGGAGAAAGAGTCATTTCAAAAATCATTGGCGCGCCAAGTCCCCCTTGGCCGGCTAGCCACGGCGCGGGAAGACGCCCTGTTCGCCCTTTTCTTGGCCTCCAATGAGAGCGACTTCTTTGTGGGTCAATCCATCCCCTTCAGCGGCGGCTGGACCCAGTAACATCCGCGTGGGAGATGATGACGACTACCTTAGGCATTGCGCGGCTGGCCCCGCCCGCTTAAGCTGTATTTTTATACAGTATTCGGTGCCATGTGCAACCCTTAAGCCGACGCGCCAAACGGCGCTCCCGAAACCCCAGCCGAGTCATCTTGCAACGAGCCGAGCTATGCGCGCATTTTCAGATTGATGAAGCAGCATTAGAGGACTATCTGGTTGCCCATCACATACCCTTTCATGTGGACTCCAACGGAGAGCTGTGGACGTCTCTTCCAGCTTTGGAAGTCATTCAACCAACACCCTAGGGGCGGCTGATATACACTGGGAACACACTCTTGGGAGGGAGCCGGACAAACTGATGAAATATTTACACACCATGGTGCGAGTCACGGACATTCAAGCATCGCTGGCCTTTTATTGCGACGCACTGGGATTGCAAGAACTCAAACGCTACGACAGCGAAGAAGGAAGATTCACATTGGTCTTTCTCGCAGCCGAAGGGAACGAAAGTGCACAGGTAGAGTTAACCCACAATTGGGACCCTGAGCCATACGAAGGTGGTCGCAACTTCGGCCATTTGGCTTATCAGGTAGAGGACATCTATGCCACTTGCCAACGGCTTATGGACAATGGCGTAGTGATCAACCGACCACCCAGGGACGGTCGCATGGCCTTCGTGCGCTCACCGGACGGCATCTCTATCGAACTATTACAGCAAGGTGAGGCCTTAGCCCCATCAGCTCCATGGCAAAACATGGACAACACCGGCGAGTGGTAACTCGCCTACATCACTAAAGGGAGACTAGGAATGAAACTATACAATTCAATGGGACCGAACCCGCATATGGTACGTATGTACGCTGCTGAACTTGGCGTTGATCTGGCAATGGAAGAAGTAGACCTTATGGCGGGCGAAAACCGCCAAGCCGCCTTCCTGAGTAAAAATCCCTCAGGCCAATCACCAGCCTTGGAACTGGACGACGGCACAATCATTGCCGAAATCACCACCATCTGCGAATACCTTGATGACATCACCGAGGGCAAAACGCTGATCGGTAACACCCCCGAAGAGCGAGCAATCACTCACATGTGGACTCGTCGGGTGGATCTTAATATTTGCGAACCCATGGCCAACGGATTCCGTTACGCCGAGGCTCTGCAACTTTTCGAAAGTCGTATGATCACCTTGCCTGAGGCCGCAGACGGTCTGAAGCGTATTGCCCAGAGCAAGCTTCAGTGGCTGGACGAGCAGATGAGTGATGACCGAGAATTCATTAGCGGCAACACGCTGTCCATGGCGGACATTCTGCTCTATAGCATGGTTTCGTTTTTTGCTGGTGTTGGGCAGCCCTTGAACCCGGACAACACCCACGTGCAAGGCTGGTTTGATCGAATGGCGCAACGCCCCAGCGCTCAAGCCTAAGTCCCCGGCAGGCAGCCAGCGGTTAACAGGTCCGGAAGAGCTTCCGGGCCTCAGCCGCCATAAATGGCCGATTACCCGCACGACAGGCTTATCGCAACAGGAAGGCCTCTTTTAACCAGTCCGCGAACACACCACATGACCTCGAAGCAAGACAACGCCCTTGAGTGTCTTACCCAACCTCTGTCCAAATTAGCGGTTCGCCCTTTGTATCGAAATCTGTGTCATTTCTTCACAGTTCTTTGAAGTCCATCACTCTAAGCTTCGGAAATTCTCCGGCAGCCGGCTTGAAATCGCGCGAGAATGAGGCGTTTTGAAGCGCCCGATAACTCGCCCTGCCGATCCAGAGAGACTTCTGAGCGTTACGTTTGGTATCACTTGGTAGCAGCAACGCGTAATCTCCTGCACTTTTCGGTATTTCAAAACGTGCTTGGGTTCGCTCAGACACATCCTACTAGGACAACAAGATCATGAGAGCAACTTACCTTTGGGCCATCGCCATTGCCATTGCACTTCTCGCTTGGCTGGGTTCCGGCCAGCTGAATCAAGAGGCCGTTGTCTACGATGAGTCAATTGCCCAGCGCAATATTCAAGAGCGTTCCCTGCTCAATGATCAGGCACCCACTCAAGTCCGTGTCGTTCGTTCCCAAGCACAAACGAAGACCCGAGTGGCCTCGGTGCGGGGAAAAACAGAGAACAAGCGCACGGTACAGGTTCGCACCGAGCTTCAAGGCCGCATCGTTAAGCGCGGCGTTGAGCGGGGTCAATCTGTGGCCGCTGGGGATTTGCTTTGCGCCCTAGCGATCGAAGACCGACAGGCTGCATTGGTGGAATCACAGCAGCAACTCGCCCAAGCACGAATCGATTTTGACGGCGCTAAGCGCTTGAAAGCCAAGGGATACAACTCGGAGAGCGCCATCGCAGCCGCCCGAGCGCGCCTTGCCAGCACTCAAGCAGAGCTGACGCGGCGCGAGCTGACGCTGCAGAAGACCCGGGTTACCGCACCTTTCGCAGGCTTCGTTGAAGACGTGCACTTGGAAGTTGGTGACTTCGCCACGCCTGGAGCACCCTGTGTCACCTTGGTTGATCAAAATCCCATGTTGCTGGTTGGCAGGGTGAGTGAACGAGTCGTTCAGTCTGTGAAACCTGGTATGGCAGCCACCGGCATCATCGCAGGTCGAGAGAGTGTCAGTGGCCCCATCACATTCGTTGGTCAGCAAGACGACCCGACCACTCGAACATATGCCATCGAGATTGAACTGAACAACGAAGACGGCCTAATTCGCTCTGGCCTGACCACTGAAATTCGAATTCCGGTGGCAGAAACCCTAGCGCATAAAGTATCTCCTGCCCTATTTAGCCTCGACGATCGCGGCGGCTACGGAATCAAGGTTGTGAATGATGACAACATTGTGGAGTTTTATACGGTCTCGGTCGTCTCTGAAGATGCTGACGGGGTTTGGGTTCAAGGCCTGCCTAATGCGGCCAATGTAATTACCGTTGGGCAAGAGCTTGTGGTGAACGGCGAGCGTGTCGATCCAGTCTTTGTCGCAGAGACTTTGGCAACCTCAGCACCAATGTCCCAGCAAGTAGGCAGCTAAATCGCCTAGATCTGGTCGGGCCCAACAAGCTCGGCCTTCGGAAACGATTGATCAGCGAAGAATTCGCTTAGCGCTGTCCCCTATCAACGCCACAGGACTCTTTATTTCATGAATGCTCTTGCCGCGATTATTTCCCGCACTCGAACCACGTTGCTACTCCTGTTCATGATACTGCTCGCTGGCTCCATCGCCCGCGTTGCGATTCCAGTGGAAGGCGACCCCGAAATTGACGTTCCCTTCTTCGTAATCACCACAATTCACGAGGGAATATCACCAGAGGATGCAGAGCGGCTGCTGGTCATGCCCTTAGAGATCGAACTGCGGCAGGTGGAAGGCGTTGAGGAAATCAACAGCTTCGCATCAGAGAACGCGGGCACAGTCATGGTGGAGTTCGACGCAGACTTCGATTTGGACCAAGCCTTATTAGATACCCGCGAAGCCGTGAACCGAGCAAAAGTGGAATTTCCCACAGACGCTGAAGAGCCCATCGTCCAAGAACAATCCACATCGGATTTCCCAATTCTGCAAATCAACCTCATCGGAGATGTGCCTGAGCGAATGCTCTACAACATTGCTCTGGATCTGCGGGACGCCATCGAAGCTCAAGACGGCATTTTGTCTGCGGACATGATCGGCCAGCGTGAAGAGCTGATGGAAGCCATCATCGACCCCAAGATTTTGGAAACTTATCAGCTCTCGGCGAATCAGATCATCAACAGTATCGTGAGCAACAATCGGTTGATTCCAGCGGGCAGTCTCGACAATGGTGAGGGGCGTTTTTCCGTCAAAGTGCCGAGCATTATTGAGGATCCGCGGGATGTTTTGAGCATTCCAATCAAAACATCTGGCGACACCGTAATCACCATTGGCGACGTTGCCGAGGTTCGCCGCACCTTCAAAGACCGCACCAGTTATGCCCGGGTGGATGGTCGCAACACCATTAGTCTGCAAATCGTCAAACGCTCCAACTACAACGTGCTGGATGCCATCGCCAACGCCAAAAAAGTCGCAGAAGAGTTCCGCCCCAACCTGCCCGGAAAAGTAAAGCTAGTCTACTCCCAAGACCAAGCGCCCTATGCCGAAAGCCAAGTGGTGGAATTAGAAGGCAACATCATTACCGCTCTTGGTCTGGTCATGATCATCGTCGTCGCCGCCATGGGGTTGCGAAGCGGGATCATTGTCGGCTTGGGCATTCCGTCTTCGTTCCTGTTTTCACTGATTTTTATCTATCTGCTTGGCTACTCATTCAACTTCATGGTGATGTTCGGCATGTTGTTGGGCTTGGGCATGTTGATTGATGGCGCCATCGTTGTCACCGAGTATGCCGACCGTAAAATGACCGAAGGCTATAACGCGCAGCGCGCCTACATTCTGGCTTCCCAGCGCATGTTTTGGCCTGTTACCGCGTCTATTGCGACTACCCTAGCCGCCTTCTTGCCGCTGATGTTTTGGCCCGGAGTCTCAGGCAAGTTCATGCGCTTTTTACCTGTCACGGTATTCACCGTGCTCTCTGGCAGCCTGCTCTACGCGTTGATTTTCGGGCCTGTCATCGGCTCGATATTCGGCAAAGCCGGGACGGCGGACAAACGTGCCCAGCACAAGCTGGACGTGTTGGAAAACGGCGACCCCCGCACCTTAAAATCCATCACCGGATTTTACGCACGGATCCTGGCATTCGCCACCCGCAATGGTTTGGTAACGATGGTGGCCACCATCGCCATCTTGTTTTCGACATTCTGGGCCTACGGTCAGTACGGCAGCGGCCTGATCTACTTCTCTGATGGTGAAAATAAATTCGCTCAAGTCAATCTGCGCGCCCGGGGCAACCTCAGTGTCGACGAGACCAACGACCTGTTAAGCGAGGTAGAAAACCGTATTTTAGGGGTCGAGGGCATCGCCCACGCCAACGCGTTCACGGTGCTTTCTGGCAGACCCAGCCGCAACGGTGGCACCGACCGCGTCGGCTCCGTGTTCCTTGAGCTTTACGACCGTTCCGATAGACGGTTTGACTCGGACACGGTGCTGGACGAGGTGCGCAGGCGCACCGAGGACATGGTCGGCATTAGTGTCGAGCTACAGCCTATGGACATGGGCCCTCCGGTTGGCAAAGACATACAAATCGAGCTGTCATCATTTAACCGGGATTCTATTGAACCCGCCGTCCGACGCATTGTGGAATACATGTCTACCGAGGTTGCTGACATCCGGGACATCGATGACACCCGTGCCCTACCCGGCGTGGAATTTAAGATCGAGGTGGATCGCGCCCAAGCCGCTATTTACGGCGCTGACGTTACCCAAGTCGGTGTCGCTGTGCAGTTGATTACCAACGGCATCAAGGTTGGCGAATACCGACCCGAAAGAGCAGAGGACGCGGTGGATATCCGGGTGCGCTACCCAGCAGAGCAACGCGGGGTAATGGCCCTGGACGAACTGCAGATGGTCACCCCGGGCGGATTGGTTCCGCTGTCTAACTTTGTGAGCATCCAGCCTTCGGACAACGTGGACACCCTTCAGCGGGTAAACGGCATACCAATCATGATGATTCTGGCCAACGTCAATACCGGCGTCCTGGCCGACACCAAGGTCAAGGAAATACAGGCTTGGATCGAAACCCAAGACTGGCCTTCAGACCTGCGGATTCAATTCCGCGGCGCCAACGAAGAGCAAGCCGAATCTCTCGCCTTCGTCAGCGTGGCCTTTGGTATGTCACTGCTGCTGATGTTCGTGTTGCTGGTAACCCAGTTCAACAGCTTTTATCAAAGTTCCCTGATCCTGTTTGCCGTCATCTTATCCACCGCCGGCGTACTCATCGGGTTGCTCATTACCGGCAATCCGTTTAGCGCCATTTTGACCGGGGTGGGTGTCGTGGCCTTGGCGGGTATCGTGGTGAATAACAACATCGTGCTAATTGATACCTACAACGAGATTCGAGACAAAAACCCCGACATGCACTATGTGGACCTAATCGTGCGCACAGGTGCCCAGCGCCTGCGACCGGTGATGCTCACCACCATAACCACGGTATTTGGCTTGCTGCCTTTAGCCAGTAACTTGAGCATCGACCTAGTCAATCGCAACATCGAGTACGGCAGTATGTTATCGAGTTTTTGGGTGCCCCTGTCCCAGGCCATTGTGTCGGGTCTAACCTTCGCTACGTTGTTGACGCTGGTAACGACGCCGGCCATGTTGGCCATACCGCATCAGTTGAAAGGGCTGTACCGGCGCGCTCGAGGTGGCAATGCTGAATCTAAGGGCACGGTTGCCGCGGACTCAGCAGGTTAACCTTGGCGCTCTCTCAGTGGGCGAGCAGCCAATCGACCATATCTGGATAAGCTTGTCGGTCCTGTAAGAAGAACAGGTGCCCTCCTTCGTAAAGGCGGAGCTCTGCATCGGGTAATTGCTCGGCAACGGCACGCATATTGTCCGGTGGGGCAATGCCGTCGAAACGCCCACCGGTCAACAGCACTGGCATGGTCAAATTGTGCAGACGGTCAAAGGTGTCGTGGTACTTCCTTGCTTCCAACTGTTTCATAGCTCCCTCCACGTCGCGATCTGAGCGACGACCGGCCTTGGATATTTCCACCAGCTTTTGCCACTGCTCGGGGTTCTCGGCAATCCAGTCATCCGTGCGCCGAGTATCCGAGATCTGCAAATTGCGTTTGATGCGATCAAGAGGCTCCAGTGCTTCCAGCTCATGCAGCGGGAAAGAGGGCTGCCCGGTACCGCCAGATGACGTACAGGCCAAGATCAGGGAGCGAATCTTTTGGGGGTAACGAATGGCCAACTCTTGGGCCACCATGCCGCCAAAAGAAACGCCAATGACACGAATCGGCTCCGGCCCCACTAAATCAAGTAGCGCCGCCGCGTCGTCCGCATAGTCCGCCATTGCATACGGACCTTCTGGATTTTGGGTTTGGCCTAGGCCCCGCTGATCAAAACACACCATGTTGAATCGCCCGGCAAAGGGCGAATCCAACTGGTTCGGCTTATTCCGCAGATCGGCGCCCGTCCCACTGATGTAAAGCAGGGTCTCTCCGCGACCTGCCCGCTCCACATACATGCGAAGCCCATTCACCTGAAAAAAACCTGCCTGCTCTTGGGTCAGCATGGCGCCCCCTTTTGTTGTTTTCGAAGACCTAGATAGGTCCATTAAGGACCCAGCTCCTAACCTCGTCGCCTCAATGCTTGACCAAATGCAACCACCCGTTGAGCTTCGTGGGCGTGCAAATTTTCGATAAGTCGGCCATCTAACTCCGCCACGCCCTTGCCCTGAGCTAACGCTTCCTGCCAAACCTCCAAGATAGCCTCAGCCTGAGCCACCGCCTCAGGCGAGTAACCAAACACCTCGTTGGCAATCGGCACCTGATCCGGATGAATCAGTGTTTTGCCGTCAAAACCCATGGCGCGGCCCGCCTCGCAGGCATCGCGCAACTCTGGCAAATTACGAAAATCCAGATGCACCCCATCAAAAATCTCCTTGCCCAGCATTCGTGCTGTCAGAACACAGCGCTGCAATGCGTAGGCTAGGTTGTGTCGGACCGGCGAATGTTGGGCCCTTAGCTCTTTGACCAAGTCACTGGTTCCCATAACGAGGGCAGCCACCTCCTCGTCACCGCCAAACTCCTCCAGCCGCAAAACAGCGGTAGGCGTCTCAATCATCAGCCACAAGGGGAGCATCGAGCCGCATGTCTGCAGCAGCGATTTGATAGCAGCCACTTGATCCTGGCTTTCAATTTTAGGGAACAACAGCCCGTCGATCGGCGAGTTGGCAAATGCTTCTAGATCGTCCTGCCCCCAAGGCGTATCCAGACCGTTACATCGCACTATCAGCTCTCTGTGACCGTAATGGTGACTCGCTAAAGCCGCCAGCACTTGGCTACGCGCCAGTGCCTTGGAGTCCGGGGCTACGGCGTCTTCTAGGTCAAAAATGATGGTGTCACAGTCGAGACCTTGAGCTTTTTCCAACGCCCGGGCATTGGCACCGGGCATGTACAGTAGTGAGCGACGCGGCACGACAGCGATTGGAGACAGCATCCTTGGGTTCCTTGATTGCAAACGGGCGACTTTTCTCTGGCATCTAAAGTGCCACCCTTAGGCCAATTTTGCATTAGCATTCGGTTTCTATTGACGGGAAGAGAACCGACCATGCAGCAACCTTTTAATCTAAGCGGACACGTAATTGCCATCACTGGCGCATCATCGGGCTTTGGGCACCACTTCGCAGGTGTCCTTGCCAATGCTGGCGCTAAGGTCATTTTAGGTGCCCGCCGCACCGACAAACTGGCTGAACGCGTGGAAGAAATAACCGCCGCTGGCGGCGAAGCCATTGCAGCTTCGCTGGATGTTCGAGAAAAAGACAGCATTGCTGGATTTTTGGACACCGCCTTTGATACCTATGGCCGCCTCGATTGCGTGATCAACAATGCCGGTGTCGAAGCTGGCGCCAAGACATATCACACCATTGACGAGGACGATTGGGACTTCGTGTTGGACACCAACCTTAAGTCCGCATGGCTGGTTTCCAAGCTCTATACCGATCGTGTCCTCGCCCATAAGCAAGGTGGGGGCAATATCATTATGATCTCCAGTATTACCGACTCGCGAACCATCAAGGGCCAATTCCCCTATGCGGTTTCCAAGGGTGGGATGACCCGGATGACCGAGGTTATGTCCTTGGAGGCGGCCAAGTACGACATCCGCGTGAATGCGTTGGCGCCGGGTTATTTTCTAACCGACGTGAGCCGAATTTTGCTGGAATCACCCATGAGCGAGACCTTTGTGAAGGGTGTCCCTATGCGTCGATTCGGCGACTTCCCGGATTTGGATGGCCCACTGCTGCTCCTGGCAAGCGATGCCTCGCGCTACATGACCGGCTCCGTTCTGGTCGTGGATGGCGGCCATACCTGCGCCTCGTTGTAAACACCAAAGAAACCCAACCGGAGGAGCAAGCATGAGCGAACTCGTACCTTTTACCATTGCCATCAGTGATGAAGCCGTCGCTGACTTGAAACAACGCCTAGCACTGACCCGCTGGCCAGAGGCAGAAACCACTGGCGACTGGAACCAAGGCGCGCCGCTGACTTATGTGCAAGAACTTGCCGAGTACTGGGCCGGGGACTATGACCATCAGCGTTTGGCAAATCAGCTCAATGCCTACCCTAATTTCAAGACCGAACTGATGGGATTAGACATCCACTTCCTACACATCAGATCCAGCAACGAAGAGGCTCGTCCGCTGCTGCTAACTCATGGCTGGCCGGGATCCATCGTCGAATTTCTCAAGGTTATTGCGCCGCTGACCGAGCCGCAAAATCATGGCGGCAAGGCCGAAGACGCATTCCACTTGGTGATACCCTCTTTGCCGGGGTTCGGTTTTTCGGGCAAACCCACGGAAACCGGCTGGGGCGTGCAAAAAACCGCCGATGCTTGGGCAGCGCTGATGGCACGCTTGGGCTACGACAAGTACTTTGCTCAGGGTGGCGATTGGGGAGCCATCGTGACCTCTCATATCGGCCGTCAGGATCCCGAGCATTGCTTGGGCATTCATATCAACATGGTTGTTGTACCACCGGACGCCACTGCTACAGACCTCACCGACATCGAACGGTCCGCGCTCGCGGGTTGGCAGTTTTATCAAGAATGGGACTCTGGCTACTCCAAGCAGCAAGCCACCCGGCCCCAGACTCTCGGCTACGGCTTGGTGGATAGCCCCACAGGACAGGCGGCTTGGATCGTTGAAAAGTTCTATCAATGGATGGACTGCAACGGCCACCCAGAAAACATCGTCAGCCGCGACGAGTTGTTGGACAACATCATGGTGTACTGGCTTAACGGTGCCGGCGCGTCTTCGGCCCGCATCTATTGGGAGAGCTTTGGGGCCGCAGCGGCCAATGCCCTGCCGGTGGAAGTACCCATGGGAGCCTCGGTCTTTCCCAAGGAAATATTCCGAACCAGCCAACGCTTTGCCAGCGCCGTATACAAAAATATCGTGTTTTGGCGGGACAAGGATGCTGGCGGTCACTTTGCCGCCTTCGAACAGCCTGCCACCTTCGTCAGCGAAGTTCGCGACTGTTTTGCCGGAATGCCCCAACCCTGATCCGGGCTGGTTCTTTAACTCACATTAGGCGGGGTGCAGTTCTTCACCTTCAATGGTAACCCTGTGCATTTCTCGCCGACTACCTTGGTAGTCGTTCACCGCCCAGTGCCAAGTGGCTCGATTATCCCAAAAGGCTAAGGACCCCTCACGCCACTGGTATCGAATGCTGTGTTCGGCACGCCCAATATGCTGGTACAAATAATCCAACAGCGGCGCGGATTCTTTGTCAGTCCAACCTTCGAAGCGCAAGGTAAACCCGGGGTTCACGTACAGTGCGGGTTTACCTGACAGGGGGTGACGAATCACAACCGGATGCACCGCATCCACATTGGCCTGATCCGAATTACCCAGGCGACCCTTCATAGCTTCCGAGTACTCGGCTTGAGCGCCAAACACATGGCGAGCCGAATGCACGGCTCGCAAAGACATTAACATCTGCTGAAGCCCTTCCGACAACGTCGAAAAAGCCCGAGTGCAGGAAGCAAACAGTGTGTCGCCGCCAACAGGTGGCGTTTGGCGAGCAAGTAACATGGAGCCGAGTGCTGGAATCTGGTCATAGGAATGATCGGTGTGCCAATAGCCACCGATATTGCCCTGTTGCTCCGGCTCCTTGACTACTTGGGCGATGGCCGGATGGCCAGGCACCGTGGCAAAAAAGCGATTCACATTGATCTCACCCCAACGCTCGGCAAAGGCTAAATGAGCCTCGGGCGGCAAATCCTGATCTTCAAAAAACAGCACCTCATGATCGGCGAAAGCCTGCTTCAAAGCGTTCAGCTGATCCGGCGTCACTTGGGACAGATTGATGTCTTCCACGCGGGCACCTACTGCCCCGAGACTTTTCAGCTTAATTCGTTCACCCATAGGACCCCCTTATCCTGTCGTTAGCGCCTTTCGGTCTTGATTACGGCGCCACCCTCTATTTGTTCCCGAGAGTTTCTTTGTGTTCTTGGCAATCAGCCGTTGATCCTCGAAACGACTACCTTAAACCCGTCACTGACATACCTTGAGCCGCTAGCCCTCTTCGACTTTACGCTTCGGTGCTGGGGCCAAAAATATTAGCACCCCAGACATCACATTTAATGTGGCGACGATCAGTAACGCACCATCGTAGACGCCAATACTATCTCGATAAATCGATACCAACCATGGGGCTAAGGCGCTCAATGCCAGGGCGAAGGGCATCCCTGCACCTCGAATCGCGCCCAAAAAACGACGCCCGAAAAACGATGCCCAGATGACTTCTTGCATGGGGATCATGCCACCCCAGCCCAGCCCCAGAACCGCATAGGCGGCATATATCCAAATCAGCTCACTGGATGCGGCTGCATAAACAATTAAAAACAGGGCTATGCCTGTCACCGAGGCGGAAATCGCCGCCAGTGGTTTCGCCGGACTACGATCAATCCAATAGCCCCAGAACGGCTTGCTGATCATGGCAGGCACAGAGGCCACCAACATGGCAAAAGATGCCTCGTTACGGGTCAATCCAGCGTCGGTCAAAAACGGTACGGTATGGATGAGCAGTACAAAAATATTAATGGAGAAAAATCCAAAGGCCACCACCAAGGCGTAAAAGGAAAAGGTCCGAATGGCCTGAGAACGGGTAAAAGAAGAAGCCAACTCCAGACGAGCGCGCTCACCCATGCCCTGAGCAATTTGATCCGATGAATAGCCATCGGGATGCAGACCATGATCTTCGGGCGCCCTTCGCATAATCAAGGCGAGGGGCAGGGTAAGCGCCGTGGCGCCAGCCCCCAGCCAGATCCACGCCTCGCGCCAACCGATGGTATCCACCAGCCATGTAGCCAGTGGCGTCAATACCACGCCACCAAAGGAAACCCCCATGGCAGCGATAGAAATCACGATGCCCCGGCGCTCGACAAACCACTTAGATAACGTGACATTGACCACCAAATTTCCCAACATCGAGCAGCCAATGGTGACGAGGACACCATTGAGAAGCAGCCACGCCCCCAGACTGTCTACCAAACTGGTTAATGCCAAGGTTGAGCCAAGTAACAAGCTGCCGCAAAGCATGATGGGTCGTCCGCCATAGACGTCGACCCGAGACCCTATATAGATACCCACCACGGCCATAACCATTTGACCGATGGTGCGGGTCACGGTGAAGTCTGCTCGACTCCAGCCAAGCTCTTGGGTCATGGGTTCCATAAAGGATCCAAGTACATAGCTGTACATACCCGTGGCTATAAACTGGGCAACAAAGGCGACGCCGACTAAGTAATAGCCGTAGTAGATACGAGGCCGAGGATTCGGTTCAGACAAAATTTTTCCACGCAGAGAATAGACGACCGAGGGTCTTACCCTCGGTCGCAAAGAGACAGTATCCTGACGGCCAAGACACCTTGGTAACTGTCACCAGTTATTAGGCTGTTAGCGCCTGCAGGATTTGTTCAACAATGGCATCTGCCTTCTCTCGCATTTCTGCATCGGTGGCATCTTGGATTGGATGCTGAACAAAGACGCGATTCGCGTCAGGCATGCCCAGGGCGTCGGCCTGAGCCGTTGCCGCAGTGACAAATTCCGACGAAGCGATAGAAACTGCTGGCGTACCCTGAATTTCAAACCATACCGTGTCATGCAAACTGCACGTAGTACAGGATCCTCAGTCAGCCAAGGCCTCAATAACGAAGTCGTTATCCTGATGAATTTCTTCTCGCAAGGGCTGGGGCGCCGGCTTGGAGAAGGTGGGCTTGGCATACCGGGTCAAGGTAACACCCGGAAGTTGCTTAGCCAGTACCTCTTCCAACTGGTCCAGCAGCACGCTGCCTCGCGGCTTGGAAATATCCAGCAACGCCACTCGGCCCGTTATCTGGTTGGGACGGGGACTGAGTTGCCGGGTTACCGGCACCCGCTCGTCCGTGGGATCCATTATCGTTGTCATCACTACTCCTCTTTCACAATTCGTCTTGTTGCCACGCTGGCTTTAACCCATTTTACTACACTTCGCCTTAGGTTACTTCTTCGATTTTGCGCGACACCGGGATCGAGCCGATGTTGCCGGTAACCCATCCGTGGAACGCACCGCTGAATTTACCGGCATCACTACCAGCAACCACGATATGAATGTCCTCGTCTCGACGAAACTTCGTCATCATCTTATCCAAACTGGCTTCATCCATTTTGGCCGCTGATTCGGCTTTTATGCCGGTGGCCGAGCGCTCGTCCGCCACCAGTTCTCGCACAGGTCGCGCACTCACCTCCTGAATGCGGCGACGGATATCTTCTTTTTTGTAGTTGTCCCGCATGAATGTATCCACATGCTCCGGCACCACAACAAGCAAGCAGTCGGTGGCGAAATAGGCCTTGGGGCTCATCACTGCCTGCAATCCCTGCCCAAGGGTACCCGCCAGCTGAGATCCGGTGCGGGAATCCTGATCCACTATAAGAGTAGGACCACTGCTCATGGTAAATACTGTCACCACGGATTCTTCCGCCTCAAAGCCTCGTTCCACATGAAGAGGCGTCCAGGGGTTGCGCTCTTCCCACTCGGCAAAACACATGGTGAATTTCATGGGATTACCCAAGGTGGATCGTTCGGTCTCACCGGGCCGGGCACCACCCACATTGCGCACCACCAAGCGTACGGCACGGCCAATGGTGGCATTGGCTCGATTACCCTGCCCCAATGCGCTCATGCCCATGTTCATACCGATGCGATGACGGATGGGCCCGTTCACCACAATCACCGGACTGGCCCCCATGGTCGTGGCCATCACGCCGTGGATGTTGTAGTCGTCGGTCAAAATCGCTTCCACCGCGGCTAACACCACGGGCAGGTATTCGGGTTTGCAGCCAGCCATTACGGCATTGATTGCAACTTTCTCTACGGTAACCACTCCTAAGTTAGGCGCCATCTCGCCGAGGACCTCTTGGGAATCTCGCGCAGTACCAGACAACATCGCCAGCACGCGTTCGGGTGTCGGCGGCACCAGCGGCAGTCCATCCGAGAAGCCTTGATCGAACATGAACTCCACTTCATCGTCTTTGCTGCCGATGTCGATACGCCGAGCACGAATCGGGCTGCCTTCTGCCATGGCCCGAAGCCGGGGTTCATTGGCGGGGTCTACCGACAGCGACCCGCAGCCCGGACGCCAATCCGGCAAGCTGGTCCAGTCAAGATCAACACCTTCCAGCGAAGCATCTGCGCTCAGACTAGACGCCAACTGCTGCCACTCGTCTTTGACGAAACCCACCAGCGTCGAGGCAATTTGCCCAGCCTGGTCCAACACTAGGAGGGTTGGCACAGTTTCGATATCCGCAGCGAAGGACACCTGCAGGGCACTGTCGTCGAGAATGGAAAATCCAGGCTGATAGGCCTTGGCTAAAGCCGCATTACCCTCTTGGGTTTGGCCAATAATGTGCATTGGCATCTGCTGGGAAAAACGCTGATAAAAAGCATCCAGTACCGGCATTACTTCTTTACAGGTAGGACAGTCTTCTTTGATAAAGCAGATAATTGCTTGAGTCCCGTGGGGGCTTTTGACGGATTCACCCGCCAAATTTTCGAGCTGATAAGCCGGAGCTGAGGCCACACTACCCTCCCTAGATATGTGTCATCACCGAGTATTGAGTTTCACAGTCTAACCCTTGTAGGCTTCGTTGCAGCAAAACTTTTAGGGAAAGGGAATGAGTGAAGTAGCCGAATTTCGCAGCGACGTTAGCGCCTGGATCGCCGAGAACTGTCCACAGGGTGCCAAGGGCCCGGGTCAACTGGCCAACGGCAGCACTAAAATCGAGCTAGAACCAGACGTTGCCCTGTGTCTAGAGCGCTGTGCCGAAAAAGGCTTCACCGCACCGACATGGCCCACAGAATTTGGCGGCGGTGGGTTATCCCCGGAGCTGGCTAAGGTGTTTTATGAAGAAATGGGCAAGGCCAACGCACGAACCCCGTTGACGGGTATGGGCATGACTATGATCGGGCCAACCCTGTTGGAATATGGCACTCAGGCGCAGAAAGAGCGACACATGCCGAAAATTATCCGGGGCGAGTTGCAGTGGTGCCAAGGCTATTCCGAACCCAATGCAGGTTCCGACCTAGCGGCCTTAAATACCCGAGCTGAGGATCAAGGCGATCACTATTTGCTGAACGGACAAAAAATTTGGACGTCTGGCGCCTACACCGCCGACTGGATGTTTGCCTTGGTTCGAACAGATTTCGACGCACCGAAGCACGACGGCATCAGCTTTGTGCTACTGCCCATGGATCAGCCAGGTGTAACCGTGAAGCCGATCCGGCTAATTTCCGGCACCTCGCCCTTCTGCGAAACCTTCCTTGATAACGCCGTGGCGGCCAAGGACGACCTCGTCGGCGACTTGAATCGTGGCTGGACTGTAGGCAAGCGATTGCTCCAGTTTGAGCGCTCGGGTATCGGCGGTCTCACCGGTGGCGCGCGACCATCAGAGCCCGGGACGTCCCTGCCAGACATCGCGAAGAAGTATGTTGGCGAAGAGAATGGCAAGATCAGCGATCCTGCCATTCGGGAACAGGTCACCACGTTGAACATGAATCGAGCATCTTTCCGACTGACGGCCCAGCGGGCCAATGCCGAGAACAAGTCCGGCACGCCGGGGGCTGCCACCTCAATCTTTAAGCTCTACGGTGCGGCACTTCAGCAAGATGGGGCAGAACTCAAGCGTGAGCTTATGGGCTTTCAGGGCTTGGGTGCAGAGGGCGAGGGTTTCAGCGATATGGAACTGACCAGTGTTGAAGAATGGCTGCACACCAAGGCGACCACAATCTACGGCGGCAGCAACGAAATTCAAGCGAACATCATTGCCAAGCGCGTTCTCGGGCTGCCCGAGTAGCTAACTCGGTTCTAGGCGACGTGATAAGACACCTGCTCAGTCGCGGGCAGGTGTTGTTCGATTCGTGAACTGACCCACCTTAAGCCCAAGCGCGTCGCACATTTCGCGCTTCCATTCACGGTGCAAGCTGGCATGCTGCCCGACCATGACTACCCCTTCAGCAGTTCTAACCGGCACAAGCCCAAGCTTTAGCGCCGCCATTCGGCCGGTGATAACCCTTGGCTGGCCTATGATTTTGACCCAACTCTTCATCATGGGAACCGGGTTCGTGGACACCGTGATGGCCGGGCGTTACTCGGCTACCGACCTTGCGGCGGTTTCTCTGGCAGGCAATGTGCTCTGGCCAAGCTTTATGCTGCTGACGGGCATCACCATGGCCCTGTCCCCTATTACCTCCCAGTTGCGCGGAGCAGGGAAAACCTCAGAAGTTGGCTATCAAGTGCGGCAGGGCTTGTGGCTGTGTTTGGGCAGCGCGACGCTTTTAATTACGATCATGCTCAATGCCCAGCTGCTATTTGCTCGAGCAGGTATCGAACCCGAGGTGGCGCAAATTGCCAGCGAGTATTTGCAAGCCGTGAGTTGGGGTATTCCCCCGATCATTCTTTACGTTGCTCTGCGTCATACCTCTGAGGGGCTTGGGGTCACCCGACCACCCATGCTGATCGCTGGCAGTGTGCTGCCCCTTAATGCACTGCTGAACTACGCCTTTGTTTACGGCAATTGGGGTGCACCAGAACTTGGCGGCGTTGGCTGTGGCTGGGCCACTGCTGTCGTCTTTTGGGTAGAGTTTGGGCTGATGATGATTGTGGTGCGTATGCGGCACTTCAGGGCTACTGGGCTGTTCTCGACCTTTGATGCCCCGAATTTACAGGTTATGACAGACATCCTGAAACTAGGAATACCCATCGGTATCGCCATATTTCTGGAAATGGCTATGTTTGCCGTAGTGACGTTTTTGATCGCTGCCCTTGGCGTTATTCCCATGGCCGCTCACAGCATTGCCGGCAATTTAAACTGGCTCACCTATGTGATTCCGATGGGAATGGGAGCCGCAGCGGGTATCCGCGTTGGTTTCTTGGTTGGCAGCAACGACCTTCTGGCTGCTCGAATTACCGCAGGGGCCGTGCTGAAGTTTGCAACGGTTTACGCCTTAGTAGTCAGCGTACTGCTGGTAGTCTTCCGGGTGGGATTGGTTCAGATTTACACCACCGATATTCAAGTCATCGAGATGGCGGCGACACTGCTGATTTTAATCGCCGTGTATCAGATAGTAGACGACACTCAGGCGGTAATGATCGGCTCCTTGCGTGGCTACAAGGACACCACTATGCCCATGGTTTTCAGTCTGGTGGGATATTGGGTATTGGCGCTGCCCCTTGGCTATGGGCTGGCCAATGGGGTCTTCACGGATAACGCTCTGGGCGTTTATGGCTATTGGCTGGGCATAACCGCGGGACTGGCCGTGGTGGCCCTTATGGTAGCGCTACGACTGCGGGCCCTAAGCGCGGACCCCGACAAAATCCGGCGCAACGCCAAGCAGCAAAGCTAACGTAATCCTGCCGCTAGCCATGTTTCGCGATCTACACCTTCTCAGCCTGCGGACTGGGCTGGCAGAGTCTCCTCAACATGATCCGCGCTTGAAGCGAATACTAGGGCGCTGTCAGCCACCGGCGCTTTGCCAATGAACTTTTTATCCAAAGCAAAGTCTTGGGTATTCCGCCAAGGTCCAGTGCCTTGCTTTGGAAATAGGTGCATGACGCGCTGCATGTAACCCGCCGGAAAGTCGGCAATCCAAGGCCGCTCTTGCATACCGGCATCTTCTGCTCTTAGCTGAGGGACCACCTGGTCGGCTCCGTTAGCATCCATCTGCTGCAGCAATCGGCACACCCAATCTGAGGTCAAGTCCGCCCGAAGGGTCCAAGACGCATTAATGTAACCAAAGGTGCTGACCATGTTCGGCACGCCGGAGAACATCAATCCCTTGTAGGTATAGGCGCTAGGAAAGTCCACTGCATCGCCATCCACCGTGAACGGCACGTTGGCCAACACTGCCAGCTTTAAGCCTGTGGCGGTAACGATGATGTCCGCATCCAGGGAAGCCCCTGACTTGAGGCGAATACCGCCTTGGGTCACGGTATCGATCTCGTCGGTAACGATGTCAGCCGAACCCTTTTTAATAGCCTTAAACAGATCCGCGTTGGGCACCAGACAAAGGCGCTGATCCCATGGGTTGTAAGACGGCGTAAAATGCTTGTCCACATCATAGCCATCGGGCAGCAGTTGTTTAACGAACCCCAGCAACCGTTGCTTGACCTGCTCTGGCTTTTTACGGGTTTGCTTGTAAAGGTAATTCTGAAATGCCACGTTCTTGAATCGAGTCAGCCCATAGGCCCAACTGTCCGGCAACACCTTTCGCAAGAAATTGGCGATGGCATCGTGGTCTGGCCGCGCCACCATATAGGTGGGCGAGCGCTGCAACATGGTGACCTGAGCGCCGGCCTTGGCCATGCTAGGCACCAAGGTTACCGCCGTGGCCCCACTGCCGATAACTACAACTTTTTTCCCTTCGTACTGTAAGTCTTCAGGCCAAAACTGGGGATGCACAACCTGTCCGCCGAACTCATCAATGCCAGCGATTTTGGCGTCATAGGCCTCGTCATAGCTGTAGTAGCCGGAACACATGAACAAGAAATTGCAGCTCATTTTCTTAACCGCATCGCGCTCTTGAATGGTGAGCTCCCAGCGCGCGTCAGCCGACGACCAATCCGCGGCGGTCACCTTGTGAGACAAACGCACCTTGTCCATGAGCTTATGTTCATCAATGGTTTCTCGCAAATAGGCCATGATAGACGGCCCGTCGGCAATGGACTTTTCGGCTTTCCAAGGCTTGAAGGAAAAACCTAGAGTGTGCATATCGCTGTCTGAGCGGAT
>JAQWIX010000073.1 GCA_029248675.1 Pseudomonadales bacterium
CCGGCAATTGCCGGTGAGCCTGGACTTTTTGTAGAGCCAGATCCGAGAAAAACTCGAAAGCCGATAAAGTGAGCTTGTCGCCAAAGGCATGGAGGATATTCAGCAGGTCGGTGATCTGGGGAACGCCAACAACCATCACAATCTGAGGCTGAGGTTCTGGCGCCAAATGCATGTCCAGCTCACCAATTAAACCCAAGGTGCCTTCGGAGCCGATCATCAGGTGCCGAAAATCGTAGCCCGTGGCGTTTTTGATGAGTCCGGCGTTGCAATCCAGCAGCGCTCCAGCGCCAGTGACCACTTTCATACCTGCAACCCAGTCACGGGTCAGGCCATAGCGGATGACCTTAATGCCGCCTGCGTTGGTGGCCACATTACCGCCAATCTGAGAGGAGCCGGAGGATGCAAAATCTACGGGATAAAAAAGGCCCTGCTCCTCGGCGAAGGCCTGCAGATTTCCGGTGATAACCCCGGGCTGGCAGGTAACGATGCGATCCTTGGCGGAGAAATCCAAAATTTTATTCATGCGGTCAAAGGACACCACGACTTCACCCTGACTGGCCACGGCGCCGCCGGATAAACCCGTACGGCCACCGGAAGGCACTAGCTTGGTGTCGCTTGCTCGGGCATATGCCACGAGGTCTTGGAGTTGTTCTATGTTCTCGGGAAAAACCACCGCACTGGGGGCTACCACAAACCCGTTGGTCCAATCCTTGCCCCAGATCTGCAGGCTCTCGGCATCTTCCTTTATCTGCTTTGGGGCCAATACATCAGCCAGCATAGGTCTCTCCCTGAAATTTCTCCCAATCACATGCCACATCTAGCCATTCCCATATGGCGGCCTGTATTTCTGGCACTTCGTTAACTAGGTGGTGTCTCGCCGGAGGCACAATGTGCACTATTCCCTGTGGGAACAGCCGTTCGATCACCGGAAGATTATGACGATAACTCACGGTTCTATCGCCATAGCCATGAATGACCTTGGGCGCTAGTCCCGAAGGTGCCCCTGCTTCGAATTGGTGAAACCAATTCACCATGGCATTAACCCAGGCCACCGGCAGGGTTTTTGCCTGCAGCGGATCTTGGGTCAGTAGGGCGACAAATTCTGGATTATCGATATTCGTTGAAAGGTCTCGGGGACGATGGGCTACCGTGCGCTTGGCAATCTCAAACACCCAACGCATTGCCACCCAAGCGTAGGGACGAACCAGGGGGGCCAGCAGCACCATTTCACCCGTTGGCTTGGGGTCTTGGGCCAAACGCTGCTGTTGCCAATACTCCATGGTCAGGGCGCCGCCCATGCTTTGACCAAACCAGTGCAAGGGTAAGTCACCACAAAGCCGCCGGGCGAACTTATGCGCAGCCTCCACAACTTGAATATAGCGCTGAAAGTCGCTGATGGTGGCCTGGGGACCGGTGGAAAGCCCGTGACCGATTTGATCGAAGCCGAAAACCGCAATGTTGCGATCCAGCAACTGGCCGACCAGATGACCGTAAAGTCCCATATGGTCATAGTAGCCGTGACACACCAAGGCCCAAGCCACCGGCTTGCCGCCAGAGGGCATAAAGGTTTGCATAAAAATGCGTTCTTCACCCACAGCGGCTACACCATAGGCACGTGACGCCCCAATGCTCTCAAAGTCTAGGCTGTAGTAGGCGTTGTACTCCTGGAAAAACACCGCTTCCAACTCGCACCACGTGCCATCATCTACAGGAGGCGCGGCCAAACTGTGTATCAGGGCGGCATCGTCGAAGACGCTCTGGCCTCGCGTGGCTAGTTGCACCAAGAGACGGCTCTAGGCGATCTGCGGGGCAAGATCCCCGGCGGCGTACTGCATGAACATAGACTCAAGGGATTTGGCTTGAATCTTATCCGCGTGGCCCGCCGTTCCAAATGCCTGATAGCGCGCGACCACAACATCCTTCATCGCCTGCTGAGACACCGCTAGGTATTTACGAGGATCGAATTCCGCTGGATTAGCGGTGAGAAACTTACGGATAGACGCGGTGGACGCTAGACGAAGATCTGTGTCGATATTCACCTTGCGCACGCCATGTTTGATGCCTTGCTGAATTTCTTCCACCGGAACGCCATAGGTTTCGGCAATTTCGCCGCCGTGGGCGTTGATCTCTTGCAACAACTCTTGAGGTACTGAAGAACTGCCATGCATGACTAGGTGCGTATTCGGCAAGCGCTGATGGATCGCCTTGATACGCTCAATGGCCAGGATATCGCCTGAGGGCGGGCGACTAAATTTGTAAGCGCCGTGGGAAGTGCCGATGGCTATGGCTAGAGCATCCACTTCGGTCTTGGCCACAAAGTCAGCGGCCTCTTCTGGATCTGTAAGCAACTGATCCATGTTCAACACGCCCTCTGCGCCGACACCGTCCTCTTCACCGGCGGTTCCGGTTTCTAAGGATCCTAGGCAACCAAGCTCGCCCTCGACGGAAACACCACAGGCATGGGCCATATCGACAACGCGACGGGTGACCTCCACATTGTATTCGTAGTCTGCGGGTGTCTTTTGATCTTCCAGCAATGAGCCGTCCATCATCACCGAAGTAAAACCCATCTGCATGGATCGCTGGCATACATCCGCCGAAGCCCCGTGGTCTTGGTGCATCACCACCGGAATGTGGGGGAATTCCTCGACCGCCGCCAGCATCAGATGACGCAAAAAGTTAGGCCCTGCGTACTTTCGGGCGCCGGCTGAGGCCTGAACGATAACCGGGCTGTTGGTCTCGTCAGCACCTTCCATGATGGCGCGCATTTGCTCCAGATTATTGACGTTAAAGGCCGGTACGCCGTAGTCGTTTTCGGCCGCGTGATCCAAAAGCTGACGCATGCTAATCAGTGCCATGATTCTTCTCCGATTAAATTACTTGTTACTGCGACTCGCCATCGGCCGCTATCCTGAGCTTTTAACCCGCACTGCGGGCACCTAGCGCAGCCACCGCTGGCAAGGTTTTACCTTCCACTAACTCCAAAAAAGCACCCCCACCCGTCGAGATATAGGAGATGCGCGGGGCAAGGTTATAAGTTTCTACTGCCGCCAGAGTATCGCCTCCACCGGCAATAGAAAACGCTGAGCTTGATGCGATGGCCTCGCCAATAATTTTGGTGCCTTGGCCAAACTGAACAAACTCGAAAACCCCCACGGGTCCATTCCAAAGAATGGTTTTGGCATCCATCAAATTCTCTGCCCAAGCCCGGGCTGTGATGGGCCCGATGTCTAAAATCATGTCGTCGCTGCCCACCTCGTCTATGGGCTTCACCACCCCTGTGGCGTCTGCGGAGAAACTTTTGGCCACCACCACGTCCACGGGAATGGGAATGTCTACCTGCTCGGCAATTCGGCGAGCGCTGCCTAACAAATCTTTTTCGTATAAGGATTTGCCTACCTCATAACCCGCCGCAGCGATAAAGGTATTGGCGATACCACCCCCGACAATGATGCTGTCGGCAATATTAGCCAGTGATCCGAGCACTTCTAACTTAGTCGACACCTTGGCACCACCAATGATCGCTACCATGGGCTTGGCCGGCTGGGCCAACGTCTGCTGAAATGCCTTCAGCTCCGCATCCAGCAATAGGCCCGCGCACACTTCAGGCGCGTGCTGCACCACGCCATGGGTAGAGGCCTGAGCACGGTGGGCTGTGCCAAAGGCATCCATAACAAAAACATCGCAGACAGCCGCCATACGTTTAGCCAGCTCGTTATCGTCTGCTTTTTCTCCGCTTAAAAATCGCACGTTTTCCAACAAGGCAACTTGCCCGGCTTTCACGGTGCTGCATTGCTCCAGCTCTGGAATCAGCTGCACCGGCTCGCCCAACAGCTCACCTAAAACCGCGGCCACTGGCGCCAACGAGAAAGCGTCATCGAACTCCCCTTCCAGCGGGCGCCCTAGATGTGACATGACCACGACGCTAGCCCCCTGATCTAAGGCCGCTTGAATAGTAGGCGCCGATGCCCGAATCCGAGTATCACTGGTCACCCGCCCGTCGCTAAGGGGTACATTCAGATCCGCGCGAATGAGCACGCGCTTGCCGCGTAGTTCAAGCTCGGACATGGCCTTGATGGGTGGGAGGTTCATAGTCGTTAGCGATCCTACGTTTTTACTGTTGGCGTCTTTTTAGCCGTTGCGGATTTGGGAAACCGTCATGCCCGGGGCTGATTAGCCGCCCAGCACCGCCTGAGCTTTGGCCACTACCTGCTCAGCGCTGATACCCATTTCCCGTAACGCTTGAGCGCCGGGCGCTGATAGCCCGAATCGGTTTATCCCGACCACGGCGCCGTCCAAACCCACATACTTAAACCATGTGTCAGGATGGCCCGCTTCGACGGCCACCCGCGCACGAATCGCCCTGGGCAAAACCGCTTCACGATAGGCTTGATCCTGAGCTGCAAAGACTTCCACACAAGGCATGGAAACCACGCGAGCTGCCACCCCTTGGGTTGCCAACGTAGTAGCTGCTTCCAGGGTGAGCCCCACCTCTGAACCCGTAGCAATCAAAATAACCTGTGGCGCAGACTCAGGTTCGTGCAGCACGTACCCGCCCTTTGCGATGTTGGCAAACGCTTCCTCAGACCGTGCTTGAGCCGCAGTTTTTTGCCGAGTAAATACCAAAGCTGACGGTGTGCTGGTACTGGCAATGGCAGCCTTCCAAGCAAATGCCGTCTCCACGGTATCGCAGGGGCGCCATGTAGACAGATTGGGTGTGGTACGCAAATTCGCCAACTGCTCTACCGGCTGGTGAGTGGGACCGTCTTCGCCCACCGCCACGGAGTCGTGGGTGTAAACAAAGATGTTGGGCACCTGCATGAGCGCCGCCAAACGCACGGCATTGCGAGCATATTCCATGAAGATCAGAAAGGTCCCGGTGAACGGGCGGTAACCGCCATGAAGCTGAATGCCGTTGCTGATCGCCGTCATGCCGAATTCCCGAACGCCATAGCTCATATACTGATCGTTTCGAGCTTCACTCCAGCGAGTATTGTTGGAACCAGTTAAATCCGCAGAGCCGCCAAAGAGTTCTGGCACTCCTTGAGCCACAGCGCCAATAGCTGCTTGGGAAGATTTGCGGGTTTCAAGGTCCACTAGGTCGGCCTGTTGGTCCTTGGCAAAGGCATCGATACCGGCATGCCAATCGACCGGCAACTCACCGCTCATACGACGGGCGAATTCTGCGGCCTCAGCCGGATTTTCGTCGCCGTAGGCCTGCATCTGTTCTTGCCAAGCCTGCTGAGCTTCGGCACCGGCGCCACGCTGGTCCCACGCGGCTTGGATATCTTCAGGTATTTCCCAATCAACCGCAGTCCAACCAAGCTCTTTCTTGGTCAACGCGATCTCTTCCTGACCTAAAACCGAGCCGTGAGCCCCAGCCGTTCCGCGCTTGTTCGGCGAACCGAATCCAATCACTGTCTTACAGCAAACCAAGGTTGGCCGACCGTCGGTTTGACTGGCCGTTGTCAAAGCCTTAGAAATCTCATCTGCGTCGTGACCATCGACATTACGGATAACACGCCAGCCATAGGCCTCAAAACGTGCAGGTACGTCTTCGCCGAACCATTCACCAACCTCACCATCAATGGAAATGCCATTGTCATCGTAGAGGCAGATCAGCTTGGAAAGGCCGAGGGTTCCGGCGAGGGAAGCCGCTTCATGTGAAACTCCTTCCATCAAACAACCGTCCCCTGCAATCACCCAAGTGCGGTGATCGACGATGGCGTGATCACTGGTGTTGAACTCCGACGCGAGTTTTTGCTCAGCCAAGGCCATGCCGACCGCCATGGCAAACCCTTGCCCCAAAGGACCTGTTGTGGTTTCAACACCCGGGCACTCGCCGTACTCCGGATGACCTGCGGTTTTCGCATGTAGCTGTCGGAAATCCTTTAAATCCTGCAGGGTCACGTCATAACCCGTCAGATGGAGGAGCGCGTAGATCAACATTGAGCCGTGGCCATTCGAGAGCACGAAACGATCTCGATCAAACCAGTTAGGGTCGTTGGGATTGTGTTTGAGAAAATCTCGCCAGAGCACTTCTGCAACATCGGCCAAACCCATGGGGGCACCGGGGTGGCCACTATTCGCTGCCTGAACAGCGTCCATTGCCAGCACTCGAATAGCGTTGGCGAGTTCAAATCGTGAGGGCATAAATCTTCTCGTAGAAGCGGGGAGCCTATTGTCCTCGTTTTGCGACCCTGGCTGCAAACTTTCTGGCGCTAAAAACCGAATTAACTTGCCCTTCGGCCCGAAAACTACAGCCCTTAACCCTAGAACAGATATCCAGTAGCATGCCTGCCATCTAAACGAGCAAAACTGGGGCGGGGTGAGCAACCTGCCCTCACGTTATGCTTTAATTCCTAGGCACTGCTCAAGCACACGACCAATGCCTGCCCACGAGGAGGCGTTATGCCAAGCCAAACTTTATTCACTTCCGAATCCGTTTCGGAAGGCCACCCGGACAAAGTGGCGGATCAGGTGTCCGACGCCGTGGTCGACGCAATGCTTGCCCAAGACCCTGAGTCTCGCGTGGCCTGCGAAACTATGATCAAAACCGGCATTGTTGTGTTAGCCGGTGAGATCCGCAGCCAAGCGGAAGTGGACTTTGATAAGTTAGCCAGAAGCGTTATCGAACGTATTGGCTACTATGGGCCTGAGATCGGGTTCGATCCTCAAGCCTGCACCGTAGTGAACGCTCTGGGCCAGCAAAGCCAAGACATTGCCATGGGGGTGGACGAATCCGCGGATCACGAACAAGGTGCTGGCGATCAGGGTCTGATGTTCGGCTATGCGTCAAACGAAACCGACGTACTTATGCCGGCTCCCATCGTGTATTCCCACCGATTGGTGGAGCAGCAGGCCAAAGCC
>JAQWIX010000092.1 GCA_029248675.1 Pseudomonadales bacterium
TTTTTTTTAATATGGTTTGGCAGATGCCGTTATTACAGATGATCTACCGGTCAGCGTCGACTGGTGGTGTTCCAGCCGGTCGGCAACATTCTCAAAAATGTACTGTGGAATCAAGCCTGTGTTGTCCTTTGTCGAAGGTGCAGCAAGGCTTTCCTAGGTGTTTGTATTGGGCCTTTCGCCGCCAAAAATGCCGAAAAAGATGTGAAAAGGAGGGCATTTTGCCTTGGCAGCAATTTAACCAAGCAGTGGTTCACATCGTGCTGTGTGAATTTGCTACGGAAGGGGTTCGAATGTGTTTGCAGCAACGCATCGCCACTGGATTTTTGGACGGCTTCTGGGCCTATCCCGGTGGACGGATTGAACTTGGTGAGAATCCCCTTGAGGCCGCGCGCCGAGAGGCTTGGGAGGAAGTGGGGGTTCGCCCTAAGACGTTGAGGCTGGTTGCTGCTTTGACCTTTGGTACCGGCGAGGCCAAGGGTAAGGGGATAAATTTCGTCTACGCATGTCATCAATGGGAGGGCCGGGTACGGCAATGCGAGCCTCTGCTGCATGGAGTGCCGCACTTTTACGCCTTCGATCAGTTGCCGAAGCCGAAGCCTCCGTGGATTTCCGAGGTAGCCCTCAGGGTAGCCAGTCAGAAGCCTGCGCTGTTCAAGCACTATGAGGCGTGATTAACCCACTTTCTTTGCCTATTTGGCCTCGTCTGGTCGGACAATGACGATTTCAGTGCGGCAATTTTGCACCAGACCCCTTAGAATGCGCCCTCGTCAAAAACCACTTGTCACAACGTTGAGAGAGAAATAATGAAAGATCCAGTACGCGTAACCATCACCGGCGCTGCAGGCCAAATTGGCTATGCCCTGCTTTTCCGAGTGGCCTCAGGAGCTATGTTGGGTAACGATCAGCCGGTCATTTTACAGCTGCTCGAGATTACCCCTGCCCTAGACGCCGTGAAGGGCGTGGTCATGGAACTGGACGACTGTGCCTTCCCGCTGTTGCAAGACGTCATCTACACCGACGACGCCAAGGTTGCATTTAAAGACACGGATTACGCTCTGCTCGTGGGTTCGCGTCCTCGTGGCCCCGGTATGGAACGCAAAGATCTGCTGGAAGCTAATGCCGCCATTTTCTCGGCACAAGGTAAGGCTTTGAATGACAATGCTTCCCGCAACGTCAAAGTTCTCGTGGTAGGTAACCCTGCGAACACCAACGCCCTAATCGCCCAGCGCAACGCGCCAGATCTGGATCCCCGAAACTTTACCGCCATGACTCGCTTGGACCATAACCGTGCCATGGCCCAACTGGCCGCTAAAGCTGGTAAGCACGTTTCAGAGGTTGAAGGCCTGTGCATTTGGGGCAACCACTCAGCGACTCAGTACCCTGATATTCATCGTGCGTCGGTTGCTGGCCAGCAGGCTATGTCCATGGTGGACATGGACTGGTATACCGGTGACTTTATTCCCACCGTGCAGCAACGTGGTGCGGCGATCATCGAAGCCCGGGGTGCATCCAGCGCAGCCTCTGCAGCCAATGCAGCTATCGATCACATGCGCGATTGGGCGCTGGGTAGCGATACCGTGCTCTCCATGGGTGTCTACAGCGATGGCAGTTATGGTATCGCGGAAGGTCTGATCTACTCCTTCCCAGTGACTTGCAGCGGAGGCGACTGGAGCATCGTTCAAGGCGTGGAGGTGAATGCCTTTAGTCAGGAAAAGATGGCGGCCACGGAAACCGAGCTTGCCGAAGAACGCGACGCGGTAGCCCACTTGCTACCCTAGAGACCTGTCTCGTCTTGAGCGGAAGGGGTCGCATCAGCGGCCCTTTTTGTTTTCATCCCACAATCTGCGATGATCAAGGGCCATTTGCAGCTCGAGATAGTCGTGGCCCAATCATCCCCCATTCGTCCGTTCACTCTTAAGATCGACCAGCAGGTATTAGACGATTTGGCCCAGCGTTTGGCCATGACGCGATGGCCCGATCCGCAAACGCCCGAGGATTGGAGCCAGGGTCTGCCGTTGGACTACGCCAAACAGTTGGCGGCCTACTGGCAGACTGAATACGACTGGCGTGAACGCGAGGTCTACTTCAATCAATTCCCACAGTTCGTCACCGAGCTGGATGGGCTGGATATTCACTTCATTCACCTGCAAAGCCCTGAGGCTCATGCACGGCCCTTGCTTATGACTCACGGCTGGCCTGGCTCCGTGGTGGAATTCCACAAAGTGATAGCGCCTCTGGTGGATCCGGTTGCTCATGGCGGCAAAGCCGAAGAGGCGTTTCATGTGGTGTGCCCGTCTTTACCGGGTTACGGGTTTTCCGCGAAGCCCGTCGGCACCGGATGGGGGGTGGAAAAAATCGCCCAAGCTTGGAATACCCTGATGCAGCGTCTTGGCTACGACCGTTACTTCGCCCAAGGTGGGGACTGGGGATCAGCAGTGACCACAGCAATCGGGTTGCAGAACCAAGGCCAGTGCGCGGGTATTCACGTCAACATGCCGAATGCTCGGGCGACCAAGGAAGCCTTGGCTAATCCAACCGAGCGGGACAAGGCTGCCTTAGCCGGTGCCAAGTATTACCAGCAGTGGGGTGCGGGTTATTCCACCCAGCAAAGCACTCGCCCCCAAACCTTGGGCTACGGTTTGGTGGACTCGCCCATGGGGCAGGCCACATGGATTATTGAGAAATTTTATGAGTGGACTGACTGCAGCGGCCATCCAGAAAATGCGCTTAGTCGGCAGGAGCTTTTGGATAACGTGATGTTTTATTGGCTGCCCGGTACCGGCGCATCGTCGGCCCGATTGTACTGGGAGAGCTTTGGCACCGCCTTCAGTGGGGTTGCAGATCAGCAGGTGAAGATTCCCACTGGCTGCAGTATTTTCCCGAAAGAGATCGTAGCGACGCCTAGGAGCTGGGCCGAGCAGCGTTATCCGAACATCGTGTATTGGAATGAGCTGGATAAAGGCGGGCATTTTGCCGCCTTCGAACAGCCCCAACTCTTCGTTAACGAGTTGCGTCGCTGTTTCGCCACAATGAGTCTGTAGCTCGAGCTGGTGCTTCGTCTTGGTTTAGCGACCGTGGAATTCAGGGGTGCGCTTTTCTCCAAAGGCCTTTCTGCCCTCGGCACCGTCCTCGCTGAACTTGATGCCCAATAATTGGTCTCGAGCAATTGCGCCTGCTTCCGCTGGGCTTTTAGGTAATGTGGCAAGGCTGAATTCTTTTAAGCCTTGAACCACAAGTGGTGCAGAATCGGCAAGAATTCTTGCCCAAGCCTGAGCGTGGGCTTCTTCTTCGCCGGTGGGCACGACCTTGTTCACCATGCCAGCGTCCAGGGCTCTTTGGGCGTCAAAATCCTCGCCGAGCAACATGAACTCCATGGCGATTTTGTGGGGGATTCGCGCCACGGCGCTGGCGATCAGACCGCCGGTAAAGCCCAGTTGAGCCTCCGGGTACTTAAACTTCGTATTTTCGGCAGCGACCACTAAGTCGCACATTTGCACGATGACGTAGGAGCCGCCAATGCACCAACCCTTTACCGCTGCGATCACCGGCTTGGTGGTGGTTGCTCCAATGCTCGGGACACCCTGCCACATTTCTTTCGGCGTATCTTTGACGTCTGCGCCCACAGAAAACGCGCGGTCACCGGCTGCGGTCAGAACCGCCACACGATCGTCGCCTTGTTCTAGTCTTTGCCATGCCGCCTGAAGAGCCAAAATGACTTCTTCGTTCAGGGCGTTCATGCGATCGGGCCGGTTGATGGTAACTGTGGCTACGTGGTCTTGAGAGGTGTAGGTGACTAGTTCGGTCATTTCGATCTCCTGTTAACGGATTCAGTAAGCTAGTGGCCCATGATGGACGACCAAGTCTCCAGATCATTGATGCGCAGGTACACGTTGCTCTTCTTGGTCTCACCCATGGTGGCATTGGGCACATGACCGTAGTTGTGGCCGGGCAGCAGCAGGGTATCGTCGGGCAAGCTGCATAACTTGCACATGCTGTGATACATGTCCTCTGAATTGGAGCCCGGCAGGTCGACCCGGCCACAACCGTTAATGAACAGGG
>JAQWIX010000119.1 GCA_029248675.1 Pseudomonadales bacterium
TCTGCAGGGCAGCAATGGCGCTTTAAGGTCACCCGTGCAGGTTTGGGTGATGCGTTAGATGTGCGCATTAATTTGCCCGGACATCACAACGTGATGAACGCGCTGGCGGCCATCGCGGTGGCTTCAGATGAAGGGCTCAGCGATGAAGCGATTCTAGGCGGGCTGGACGCCTTTGCCGGCGTAGGCCGTCGATTCCAAGTCAGTGAAAAGATAACTGTCGGGGCTGAGGCCGTGACCTTAGTCGATGACTACGGGCATCACCCCACTGAGGTTGAAGCGGTCATTAAGACGGCTCGGCAGGTCTGGCCGGATCGTCGCCTAGCCATGGTTTATCAGCCGCATCGTTACAGTCGAACCAAGGATCTATTCGATGATTTTGTGCGCGTATTGTCCGGCGTAGACGCACTGATGTTGCTCGATGTTTATGCCGCAGGTGAGGCGCGCATTGACGGCGCTGATAGCAAGGCCTTGGCTCAGGCGATACGTCAGCGGGGTGAATTGAACCCCATCTATGCACTGGATGCCGAAGAAGCGCTTGGTCTGCTGGAGAACTTCGTGGCCGCTGACGACGTGCTGCTGGTACAAGGTGCGGGCAACGTCAACACCATTTCTAATACGTTGACGGGAAATCATGATTAGGCGCTTTCTAGCCGCGGTTTCTGGTGTCGCTGTTCTGGCTTTGTTTGCCTATGTGTGGCCGGCCTTAGATCGGCCAATTCGCACGGTCATCGTCGCTGGCGAACCGACTCAAGCCGAGCGCTTGGGTATACAGACGAGCATGTCTAAGATCGAACTTGGCGGTATTCTGACGACAGACTTAGATGAAGTTGAAAGGCAGTTGCGGACGATGGGTTGGACGCGACAGGTCATGGTGCGCAGACAGTGGCCAGATCGTTTGGAAGTGCGTCTGCATAAAGTGGTACCCGTCGCAAAATGGGGCGACGACGATTACTTAGCCGCTAACGGTGATCCGTTACAGTTGCCCAGCGAGTACCCTAATCTGCCCGCCTTGAGCGCTCATATCAGTTCCCCCCAGCAAACCATGGAGCTTTATCGGCTTCTGCAACTGTTTGCAGCCCGCCAAGGGCTGACCATTATGACCCTTGCCG
Organism: Pseudomonadales bacterium; assembly: GCA_029248675.1. GTDB lineage: Bacteria > Pseudomonadota > Gammaproteobacteria > Pseudomonadales > Azotimanducaceae > UBA4421. The sequence continues at coordinate 1,110 of JAQWIX010000119.1, forward strand.
AGTCACCTCAAGGTGAATGGGAAGTAGGCTTTGAGAACGGAATGGATTTAAAGTTAGGCGGTAGCGATGTTAACGGGCGAATGCAGCGTTTCCTTCGAGCCTATGGCATTGCGTTGAAGTCGCGACCGCAGACAATTGAGTACGTTGATGCGCGCTATACCAATGGCATTGCAGTACGATTCGGTTTTCATCAAAACGGGTCGGCAGATGCCAGTGGGCCGCTGCTTGGAATGGCAACGCAACTGTTGCGAACTCACACTAATGACAATGGATCATAGCTATGGCTGCTGAAAAACAAGCACAAAGAATCGTTGCCTTAGACATTGGCACGAACAAGATCGCAGCGATCGTCGCCAATGTTAACGCCCAAGGCGAACTGGAGATCATTGGCATTGGTACCCACCAGTCCAGAGGGTTGAAAAAAGGCGTGGTGGTGAATATTGATTCTACCGTGCAATCGATCCAGCGGGCCGTGGAAGAAGCGGAATTGATGTCAGGCTGTGAAATCGATTCTGTTTACGCTGGTATCGCGGGTAGTCATATTCGTAGCCTGAATTCACATGGCATCGTTGCCATCCGAGACCGTGAAGTGTTTGCCTTAGATATTGATCGTGTGATCGACGCAGCTAAGGCGATGGCTATTCCCGCGGATCAGAAAATACTCCATGTACTGCCTCAGGAATACATCATTGATGCTCAGGAGGGCGTGAAAGAGCCGCTGGGAATGTCAGGTGTCAGATTGGAGGCAAAAGTGCATATGGTGACCTGCGCTGTGAACGCCGCTCAGAATATCGAAAAGTGCATAGAACGCTGTGGCTTGGGCGTGAATGACGTTATTTTGGAGCAATTGGCATCAAGCTATTCAGTGCTCAGTGACGATGAGCGTAATTTGGGTGTTTGTTTGGTCGACATCGGTGGCGGTACCACGGATATTGCTGTGTTTACCGAAGGTGCGATCCGTCACACCGCAGTGATTCCCATTGCTGGCGATCAGGTCACTAACGACATTGCCATGGCATTGCGCACCCCGACACAAAATGCCGAAGACATAAAAATCCGTTATGCTTGTGCACTGACACAGTTGGCGAAACCCGACGAAGTCATTAAAGTACCGGGTGTAGGCGACAAACCAGAAAAAGAAATGTCGCGCCAAACGTTGGCAGAAGTGGTAGAACCACGGTACGACGAATTGTTTAGACTGATTCAGGCGGAACTGCGACGAAGCGGTTTCGAGAATTTAGTAGCATCGGGCATCGTCCTCACAGGGGGCGGGGCCAAGATGGAAGGTTTGATCGAGCTTGCGGAGGAAATATTCCACATGCCGGTCAGTTTGGGGGCGCCACGACTCGTGGCGGGTTTGAAGGACATCGTAAGGAATCCCGTATACGCAACCAGCGTAGGTTTGTTGCAGTACGGGCTAGAGCGAGAACAGGAACGCACTGAAAAACAAAGCAGCCGTAAGAGCAGCACGTTGGACAGTATAAGGAACTGGTTTCGCGAAAACTTCTAGCACCAGCAGGAGAAGGCGATGTTTGAGATAGTGAATAGCGCACCGCAGAACGCCGTGATTAAGGTCATAGGGGTTGGCGGCGGCGGCGGCAATGCCGTGCAACATATGGTGAGCAATGACGTCAACGGAGTCGACTTCATTGCCATCAATACCGACGCGCAGGCCTTGGATGGCTTGGGTGCGGAGAGAACGCTGCAAATCGGCAGCAATATCACCAAGGGCCTTGGGGCTGGCGCGAATCCGGAAACCGGTCGTGCCGCAGCAATCGAGGATCGTGAGCGCATAGCCGAACTGCTAAGCGGCGCTGATATGGTGTTCATCACCGCCGGTATGGGCGGTGGAACGGGCACAGGCGCGGCACCAGTGGTGGCGGAGGTGGCAAAAGACCTTGGTATTTTGACCGTCGCCGTTGTAACCAAGCCCTTCAAATTTGAACGTCGCGGTAAAGTGGCGGATAAGGGTTTGGCCGAGTTGGTGGAGCACGTAGATTCGTTGATCACCATCCCGAATCAGAAGCTTCACGATGTGCTGGGGGATACAACCTCCATGCAGGATGCCTTCGGGGCAGCCAACGACGTCCTTTTGGGTGCTGTGAAAGGCATAGCCGACCTCATCATTCTGCCGGGTCTGATCAATGTTGACTTTGCCGATGTGAGAACAGTCATGTCCGAGATGGGATCAGCCATGATGGGCACAGGTCGGGCCAGTGGCGCCAATCGAGCGCGAGATGCCGCTGAAGCAGCCATTAAGTCGCCACTGTTGGATGATATCGATATCAACGGTGCTAGAGGTATTTTGGTTAATGTGGCCGGGGGCTCAGATCTCACCATGGGTGAGTTCATGGAAGTAGGCGATATGGTGGAAGAATTCGCTTCCGAAAATGCTACCGTGGTTGTGGGCACCGTGATCGATGAAAGTTTAGGCGATGACCTTATGGTAACCATTGTTGCGACGGGTCTTGGCAAGGGTACGAAGCCGAGTATCGTTATCGACAATGACCCTGCTCTTGATACTGCTGCAGCCCAAGGCAATTACGATAGCTTCGATGAGCCCCCGCACATGCGTAATCCAGGGCGATACGGCAACGGTGTAGAGAATGTGGATATTCAGGGCAATGACCTCGAGTATCTGGATGTACCTGCTTTTTTGAGACGGCAAGCAGATTAACGAGTAGCGTCTTTTGCAACGCCCGCACAAGCGGGCGCTTGCCTAGCCAGAGGTACAAATGGTGTCAACAGCCAACTTGCAGCAAACCTTGAAGAATAGTGTCAAGGCAACCGGTGTCGCTTTGCATTCAGGCCGCAAGGTCAATTTGACGCTTCATCCTGCTAGTGAAAACAGCGGCATTCTATTCAAGCGTACGGATCTTGAGGGCTGTGTGGAGTTCCCTGCTGTGGCATGTGGTGTCGGGGACACTCAGATGGCTACGTCGTTGACCTGCGGTGATCATCAGTTGTCCACAGTGGAACATCTGATGTCGGCTTTGTCCGGGTTGGGCGTAGATAACGCCATCATCGAAGTGGATGGGCGGGAACTTCCGATCATGGACGGAAGCGCCGCCCCCTTTGTGTTTTTGCTTCAATCCGCGGGGGTCGCGACCCAGTCTGCGCCGAAGAAATTTCTGCGCATTCTGCGGGAAGTGCGCGCAGAAGATGGCGACGCCAGTGCGGTGCTTGCTCCCTATGAGGGCTTCAAGCTGAGCTATACCTTGGAATACGACCATCCCGTCTTTGCGGCCCATGAGCATACCGCCGAAGTTGAATTTTCAATGATGGGCTTTGTCAAGGAAGTAAGTCGCGCGCGAACTTTTGGTTTTTTGGCGGATTTCGAAAAACTGCGTGATCTTAACCTTGCTCAAGGCGGCAGTTTGGACAACGCCGTGGTGGTAGATGACTCCAAAATACTCAACGAGCATGGCCTGCGGGCCAGAGATGAATTTGTTAAACACAAAATTCTAGACGCCATTGGTGATTTGTACTTGCTTGGCCATAGCCTTATTGGCAGTTTTCATGGGCACAAATCCGGGCACGGACTGAATAACAAAGTAATACGTCACCTGCTCGCTGATCCCAGCAGTCACGAAATCGTCACCTTTGATGATCCAAGTAAGATGCCTGCAACCTATTTGCGCCCGGCTTTGAATATCGACGCTTAGAGCCAAAGGCTTTGGCTCAGGAGGATTGTGAGCCTGCGCTCAGCACTCTGATAACCAACACATCGACTCGGTGGAAGGCGGCTAGGGTGTTTAAACGCGCCAAGAGCTCAGGTCCGGCGAAGCGTATGCGAGTGGCAACACCAGCGCTTCGGCAATTGATGACTAATCGCGAACCGCGGATATCGCTGACCTCAACCTGATGTTTCAGATGTCCATCCACTGCCGCTCGCAGTTGCTCGGTCCAAGCCTTTTGGTTTGCACTGTGAGTTAACAGCTTCTGCAACGGGCTGTGCCCCCGCCCTTCCGTCAATAAGTCGTCTGCATGTTTCATAGTCATGTCGCTTTCTGAGCGTGAATCGCTAGCCGTTTGCGAAAATTCTACCCTAGGAGCATCGTATTTTTGGACACTAAATTTGCACATTCACGACATTTTGCTATGTTGGCGGCTGCTCAGATAATCGGCCCAGTGCATGCAGCTCCTGTTGATCAACAAAAACGGCGAACCAGTCCAGATTTCGTTACCGTCTTGGAAGATACGGTTAGTCATAGTCGCCGTGGTTGCGCTCTGCTCCGGACTGATAGCGTCAGGCTTTATGCTGCGCCAATCCAGCATTGTTGACGCGGCGGTTATTGAAAACTGGCGTATGAAAATACAAGAGCAAGACGCCGTTGTTGAAGAACTGCAAACGGACTCTGTTGCCCGCCGCCAAGCAGTGGGCCGCCAAATTGCAGATATGCAGGCTCGGCTTTGGCGAATGGAGGCCCTAGCGTCATACATGCACGAGTCGTCAGGTTTACCTCAGGACGAATTCGATTTCGACGCGCAGGTGTCACAAGGTGGTCCGATAAACCCAGAAGCAGAAGTGCTGAACGTACAGAATTTAGACTCAAAGCTAGCGAACTTGTCTGAGCGATTGAAGCAACGAGAAACAGAGCTGTCGATATTGGATCAGGTGCTCATGGGTGTTTATACCCAAAAAGGGGCAATGCCTGCAGGTGCCCCAATCGTCAAAGGATGGATGTCCTCACCCTTCGGCGAGCGCGTCGACCCGATATCTGGCAAAAAAGCCTGGCATGAAGGCATGGACTTCGCCGGCGCTAATGGTTCCGATGTGGTGGCGGTTGCCAACGGTATCGTGGTGTTTTCGGGCCGTCGTGATGGTTATGGGTTGATGGTTGAAATCAGCCATGGCGAAAATCTGCGTACTCGATACGGTCATCACCAAGAGCTTTTGGTGCGAGCTGGTCAAAGCGTCAAGCGTGGCGACGTCATCGGATTAATGGGCAGCAGCGGCCGTTCAACGGGACCCCATGTGCATTTCGAAGTGCTCAAGTCTGGAAAGCCCGTGAACCCAGCTCGGTACGTTAGCGCCCGCTAAACCCAGCGCCGGCAGTCGAAAAGACACTATTCGCTCGAGGTCAGCACTAAGCGACATCGCGACCCGTTCCCAAGTTTCAAATTCGTTTCATCGGTTTGTATAGATCTGGCTGCGCTGGGGCTACAATCACTCTTTTGTTTACGTCACAAATTATGGCTAACTTTCTCGCCCGACTTTTTGGTACAAAGAACTCTCGTGAACTAAAGCGAATGGGGCGCTTGGTGCAGCGCGTCAACGAACTCGAAGAGAAGTTCACTGTCGATACCGACCTCGTCGCTCACACCGCCCAATTGCGCCAGCGTCTGGAAGCCGGGGAATCTTTGGACGCGCTATTGCCAGAAGCCTTCGCGGCGGTTCGTGAAGCCGCAAAGCGAACCAAGGAAATGCGGCATTTCGACGTCCAGCTTATCGGGGGCATCACCTTGCATGAGGGGCGCATTTCCGAAATGCGCACCGGCGAGGGTAAAACGCTTATGGCGACACTGCCCGCCTACCTTAATGCATTGCCGGGTAAGGGCGTTCACGTGGTGACAGTGAATGATTACCTTGCCAAGCGCGACGCTCAGTGGATGGAAGCCATATACCAAGAGTTGGGTCTCACTGTGGGTATTATTCAGTCTGGTCAGCCGACAGATGAAAAGATGGTGGCTTACCAAGCAGATATTACCTACGGCACCAACAATGAGTTCGGCTTTGATTATCTGCGCTCTAACATGGCTTTTACTGCCGAAGACCGACTGCAAGGTGAGCTTAACTTCGCCATCATCGACGAAGTGGATTCCATTCTCATCGACGAGGCCAGAACGCCACTGATCATCAGCGGCGCCGCAGAAGAAAATACCTCTCTTTATCAAACCATCAATCGAATACCGCTAATGCTCAAAGAGCAGCCCTTTGACGACACCCCAAGGGTGTTTGGTGAGCCAGAGGTAGAAGCTACCGGCGATTACATGGTGGATGAAAAAAATCGGCAAATAGAGCTGACAGAGCTAGGTCATCAAAAAGTAGAAGACGCCCTAATCGAGTTAAAACTCCTTGAGCCTGGCGACAGCCTCTACTCCTCGGCGAATTTGAATTTGCTGCATCACGTCCACGCCGCATTGAAGGCCCATAAGCTGTTTAAGCGAGACGATCAGTACATGATCTCCTCAGGTGAAGTCATCATCGTGGATGAACATACGGGTCGAGCCATGCCGGGTCGCCGATGGTCCGATGGTATCCATCAGGCGGTTGAAGCGAAGGAAGGTCTAGCGATTCAGAATGAAAGTCAGACGCTGGCGTCGACGACCTTTCAAAATTATTTTCGCCTGTATAAAAAACTGTCCGGCATGACCGGAACCGCCGATACCGAGGCCTTTGAATTCAAACAAATCTATGGTCTTGATGTCGTCGTGGTGCCCACCCATCGACCTATGATTCGTGACGATCGAAACGATCTGATGTACCTGACCCTGCAAGAAAAATACGATGCCATTGTCGAAGACATTACCACCTGTATTGATCGCGGCCAGCCAGTGCTGGTTGGTACGGCTTCCATCGAAAGTTCAGAATTGTTGTCTGCGGAGTTGGGGCGCCGCAATGTGGCCCATAACGTTCTGAACGCAAAGCAGCACGAACGCGAAGCTGACATCGTTGCTGACGCGGGAAGGCCCGGGGCGGTGACCATCGCTACGAACATGGCCGGTCGGGGTACGGATATCGTCCTAGGCGGCAGCCTAGAGGCGGAGTTGGCTAAACGGTCTGATCCTGCTGAACAGGAAGTTGCGCAGATCACCAACCAGTGGCAGCAACGTCATGACGCGGTGCTAGAAGCCGGTGGCCTGCACATCATTGGCACCGAGCGCCACGAGTCGCGGCGTATCGACAATCAGCTTAGAGGCCGATCAGGACGCCAAGGTGACCCTGGATCCAGTCGTTTCTATCTGTCGCTAGACGACAATCTGATGCGGATCTTCGTATCCGAGTCCATTCGCAACATGATGTACAAGCTCAACGATGGAAGCGGTGAGGCCATTGAGCACAAGATGATCAATCGCTCCATCGAAAATGCCCAGCGCAAAGTCGAAGGGCATAACTTTGATATTCGTAAAAACTTGTTGGAATACGATGACGTTTCCAATGATCAACGCCAAGTCATCTATCAACAACGCCGCGAACTGATGGATTCGAGCGACATCAGTGAGACCATCGAGGGCCTCCGAGAGGAGGTTGTTTACGAACTGGTTGCCCAGCACATTCCGCCTCAGAGTTTGATCGAGCAATGGGATATTGGCGGCCTAGAACAGGCACTGCAGAGTGAGTTTGGCAGCGCTCAATCGTTGAATCAGTTGTTGGAGCAAGATCAAGAGCTCGATGAAGACGGTTTAGCTGCTCGGGTTCTGGTGCAAATCGAAGAAGAATACGCGGCGAAAGAAGGACGCTGGCGAGACAACGGTATCGACATGCGCATGGTCGAAAAGCAGATCATGTTGCAAATATTGGATCAGCGTTGGAAAGAGCACTTGGCTGCCATGGATCAGTTGCGGCAGGGAATTCATCTGCGAGCCTATGCCCAAAAGCAGCCGAAGCAGGAGTTCAAGCGTGAGTCTTTCGAATTGTTCCAAGATTTACTGCAAAACATCAAGTTCGATGTGATTCGCATGCTGTCTCGTATGCAAATTGAAAACCCAGAAGAAATCGAAGCCCAGGAACGCCTGCGCAGAGCCGAGGCGGCGCAGAAGATGAACTTCCAGCACAGTCAACTGGAGGCAAGTGAGGATCAGTCTGGAGACGGTTCCAGTCCCCAAAATAAGGCGGAAACCTTTGTGCGCGAGGAGCGGAAAGTGGGTCGCAACGAACCCTGTCCTTGTGGTTCTGGGAAGAAGTACAAGCAATGCCACGGTCGCATCTGATGGTCTTTCAAAGCGCTCATAGAAATACTCGGGGATGGAGCGGGCATTGGCAGTAAATCTCTTTGAGCCCGGGTCTCTGTGGTCAGTGCCTGGCGTACGAATCGGGACCGCGCGTTCTGGCGTCAAAGCGGCAGAACGAGATGATCTGGCGCTTGTGATGTTTGACCCAGGCAGCGTGATTGCAGGCGTGTATACCCAGTCGGCTTTCGCAGCTCCACCAGTGCACCTTGCGAAGGCGCGGCAAGGCGCCGCATTGGCTTGGATCGTCAACAGCGGTAACGCTAATGCTGCAACGGGCCAGCCGGGTCTAGAGGATGCCGAGGCCCTATGCGTGGCCGTGGCCGAGGCTTCAGGCTGCCGCGCCGAGCAGGTGCAGCCATTCTCGACGGGTGTGATCGGTGAGCGGTTGGATGTGCCTACTCTGAGTAAGGCGGTACCGCAGATGACCACGAACGCGGAAGCAGACAACTGGCTCGCATTCAGCAAGGCCATTATGACTACGGACACAGTGCCGAAGGCTGTGAGCAAACGCATTGTAATCGATGGTGAGGACATCGTGCTAACGGGTGTCGCCAAGGGTTCCGGCATGATCAAGCCGAATATGGCGACCATGCTGGGTTACATTGCGTGTAACGCACGAGTTGGCCGCGCGGCTCTGGAGCAAATGGTTCGAAGGGTGGCGGACGGCAGCTTTAATCGAATCACCGTGGATTGCGATACGTCGACTAACGATTGCTTTATGTTGGCCGCCACGGGCAAGGCCAGCATGAGCGCGATCGAAAGCGACAGTGATCCGCGTTTCGATACGTTGCAGGCAGCTATTATGGACTTGGCTCAACTCTTGGCCCAGGCCATTGTTCGGGATGGTGAGGGAGCGACTAAGTTTGTCACCATCACGGTTGTGGGCGGCGCCACTAACCAGGAGTGCTCTGAGGTTGCATACACCGTCGCAGAGTCGCCCTTAGTTAAGACCGCGCTGTTTGCGGGTGATGCCAATTGGGGCCGTTTTTGTATGGCCATTGGCAGGGCCGAGGTGCCAAATTTGGATGAGCGTCAGGTGAGCCTGTGGCTAGACGACGTGCAGGTGGCTGCCAATGGCATGATGTCTGAGGACTATACCGAAGCCGCCGGCTCCGCGGTGCTGGCCAAGGACGAATTTAATATCCGCATTGATCTAGGCCGCGGTGGCGCTGTTGAGACCATTTGGACCACGGATCTTTCCTACGAATACATTCGTATCAACGCTG
>JAQWIX010000121.1 GCA_029248675.1 Pseudomonadales bacterium
ACAAGAGTTACGTAATGCTGGCGTCTTCGCCGCTGACACAAGGCATATCGGTACCTCAGACGCGTCCCGCGAGAACTGCGCAGCGAAAGCGACCTCAGTCTGCGCTCGGCTCATTGCGGAAACCTGGATATGTTCGCTTATAGGCCTTATTTGCCCAAACGCGTCCAATACTCTGAAAATTCAACGGTCACTCAGCGCAAAATTTTTGCGGCCAATGCCCACATCTTCGAGCATCCCCATCTTGTACACCTGAGCTTTTGAGCTCTTCTGAGCCTTCGATTTTTAACGTCAGGCATCACAACGACGCTTTCATAATGTTGTGGACTAAACGCCCGCGGCCCCACCATTGCCCACTTCAGCCTCGCCCTAGAGGCTCACCACTCAACCGTGATAGCTTATGGCCTCTCAGCAGTCAGGGGAGGGGCGGCGTGACCACAGAAGTATTATCAAAACGGACACTGTATGCCCATGGCACCTTGGGGATGCCTTTGGCTGTTATCGGCTACCCGCTGGCGATTTGGATTCCAGCCCACTACTCCGGCGGTCTGGGCATCAGTCTTGCCACCGTAGGCACCATTCTCATGTTGGCGCGTCTGACCGATGTCATCACCGACCCGCTGATGGGGGAGTTATCTGACCGGTGGCGCACGCCCATCGGTCGGCGCCGGCCTTGGCTGATTATTGGCCCTCCGGTCATGATGCTGGGGGTCTATAACCTCTTCATGCCTCCCGAGGGAGTGGGCATCGCCTACTTCTTATTCTGGCTAACCCTATTCTTTGTCGGCAGCACCATGATCGCCCTGCCCCATCGGGCTTGGGGCGCAGAGCTTTCCGGCGACTACCATCAGCGCAGTCGGGTAACGGCGGCTCGGGAAATCTATGTCTTGGTGGGTCTGATGATCGCCGCGGCCATTCCCATGATCATCGAGATTTTGGCCGATGGCGGCAGCAGTGTGGGGCAGGTGTTTAAAACCCTGTGGGACGACGCTCTTGGTGCCTTTGCCGGCGATTTTCGGGAAAAGAAAATTGTCGACCGAGCGACGCTTACCGGGCCTGTGCTGGCGGGTATGGCTTGGGCCATCATCGGCATTTTGCCCATTTGCGCCTTTATCGTGCTGGTGATGGTGAAAGAGCCACCGCCCATTGCCGGGGAGACCCGTCCAAAAGTCAGCGACGGCCTGAAGCTGGTTATGAAGAACGGACCCATGCTTCGGGTGCTGGCCATTGTATTGCTGGTCCACTTTGGCGAATCGTTCCGCAACGCGGTGTCGCTGTTCTTCATTCGTGACATAGTCGGGGTTCCTACCATTGGCGCCGCTTACTTCTTCTATTTCATTGCCGGCTTGGGAGCCATTCCCTTTTGGCTGTGGCTAGGCCGAAAAATAGGCAAGCACAGAGCCTTTATGTGCACGCTGATCATCGTTGCCGCGGTCAGCGGCGCCAACTTGTTTCTTGGCTACGGTGACTACTCGATCTTCTTTTTGCTCTTTGTGGTCAAAGGCTTTTGCTTTGGCGGCTTGCAGTTCTTACCCATCGCCATGCTGGCGGATGTGGTGGATGTGGACTCGGCTCGCAGCGGTGGTCAACGAGCTGGGGCTTACTTCGCGTTCTTGGGTTTTTCGGAAAAAATCGCCATCGCCTTTGGTACCGGTGTGTCGTTGAACATTGTGGGACTGCTGGGCTTCGACCCGTCTGGAGGGGTTGCCGGCAGCACCGAGGCCGGGGTGTTAGCCCTGCGCTTGGTCTACTGTTTGGGTCCGATCTTTTTCTATGGTCTGGCTCTGAAGCTGATCTGGTCTTATCCGCTGACGCCTGAGCGACACAAACGGCTGCGGGAGCGGTTAGCTCGACGCAATGCGCGCTTGGCTGCCAAGAGTCAGCAGGCAGGCTGACTGGCTTACCACCACCGCGCTAAGGCTGGTGCCCGGGTGCGGTTGTGCGGTCTGTTGCTGGCGCTGTCCGGCGGCTATTGGGCCGGGACTGCCTCTTCCGGCCAAACCTCGTCCAGCACCTTGAAGGCCGTCATACCCACTGGCCAACCTGCGTAGTGAACAATGTGGGTGATCGCGGCCCGATGACTGCTCACCCTACCCCAAGGAATAGACCTTTGTGCCATGAATCATCCGCAGGCAAGTTGCACAAATCTAGCTCCATAGTAGCTATCCGCAACGCACCTAGCCTAGCGATCTCCTGACACCAAACCCTGACTGCCAATACCCACTGGCGCACTGACCCCGCCGGCTCGGGCCTTAGCCACCACGTCTCGCAGGATGTACGGGGCGTTCAGCTCATCGGCACCGGACTGTGGGCCTAATTGTCCCACGCGCTCATAGTCACCTCGGTCTGCGGCTAGGCGAAAGTCCACTAGGGCACCGGCTGCTTCATCAGGCAAACCCCGGGCACCGAATCCATGGCCTTCATTGGTTTGCGTGCCGGTGGTGGCCTGATACCCCATGCGATGCAGCAGCTTCGGGCTGGCACGCTCTAACACTTCCGGCCGCACCGACAACATCCAGTTCTCTTGCTGGCGAAGCCACGGCTTCTGCATGGCATTGAGCATGACAATTCGTGGGCTGTCGGTGTGATTGATGCCGGTGCCGTGGAGCACTCTTCCATCAATAATGACCATGGTGCCTGCCTTGGCATCCAGATTGATGGCCGGTGGCAGCTTGCCCACAGGTTTACCCTGACGCAGGGCTTCCGCCAAAACCGTATGGCTACCGGGTATCAGCAGCGTGCCGCCGGTAGTCTCATCTAAATCTGTGATCGCCGTAAGAACGTTCACCATCATGGGACTGGTAGAGTCCAAGGCGTTACCCTGATCTTGATGCAGCGCCTGTGGCACACCGCCCTGCAATGAGATGGCGGCAATCAGGGAGTTACAAATCCATCCTTCTCCTAGGGCCTCGGTGACCAATTGCTCTACCAAGGGGCCGCCTTGTGCGGCATCCGGGTGCTGCTCGATAAATAGTTCAAAGCATCGGCCCTTGTTTATGCAGCTATTAATGTTCTGGCCGCTGGGCGTGCGCTGGGCTATCCCGGCTAGGCTTTCGCCTTCTGCCTGATCCAACACGCGCTGTCGCATGGCCGCCACCTGTTCTTCAGACAGGGCGCCTTCCACCTTGCAGTAACCCCACCGCACGAGATCGTCCCGCAGTCGATCAATGTCCTTGGTTGGCTTGGGCAGGTCATAGTCCTGCCAATAAGAATGCTTGGCGCCAATAGTGGTGTCGTAATATGAGCCGGGTTTAAAGGTCCACTTGCCCCAGTCACTGCGCCGTTGGGGCGGCACAAAATATATTTCGGGGTTATTGGCCAGCACCGAGGCCATGGGCTCCTTGGACGTATTCTCGTCGTGGTAAATACGCCGCTCTTTCGCCGACTGCTCGGCGATCAACTGGGGATCGAATTCTCTTGGTATACGGCTCATGTCGGTTCCCTCCTCTGCCCAACACGTGCGGGTACTCCCGCTAAAGAAATGGCATGCTGGGCCATCAGCGCTCTAATATCCGAAAAAAACGGGAGGAGAACAACGTGAAAATCGGCATTGCCATGATGAGCCACGAGACCAATACCTTTTCACCGGTGCTAACGGACTTGGACCGTTTCTCCGGCGGCCACGGCGAACCCTTGCGCGGGGCACAAGCGCTGGACGTCTATCGGGGCACTGCATCGTGTTTGGGCGGATACATTGAAGTGGCCGAATCCCAGAACGTCACCATCGACATGGGTATCGCGGCCTCGGCGCCACCCAGCGGCCCGGTGGAGGACGATGCCTATGAATACATGTGTGATGCCATTGTGGCGCTGTCTCAGCGAGTCGACGCCCTGCTGCTAGATTTGCACGGGGCCATGACCACTAAGAGCCACGACGATGGTGAGGGCGAACTGCTTCGCCGTATTCGCGCCCTAAGCCCCAAGCTACCCATCGCCATATCTTTGGACATGCACGCCAACATTACCGAGTTGATGGTGAGCAACTGCGATGTGCTGACCGGCTACCACACCTATCCCCACATCGACATGGACAGCACGGCGCGCCGCGGGGCCGAGGCCTTCTTTGCCATGCTTAACGGCAGCGCTAAACCGGTGTTGCGTTGGGGCAACGCTCCCATGCTGCCCCATGTCATGCGTCAGGGCACCGACGACGAACCCAACGCCAGCCTGCAGGCCAGAGCCATCGCCTTAGAGGAAGCTGGCTGTCCTGGAATTAGCGTGTTTACCGGCTTTCCTCACGCTGACATATACGATGCAGGGTTCAGCGTGGTGGCCATGACAGACGGCGACGCGGAATCTGCCCAAGGCCACGTTAACGAGCTGCTGACCAGTGCCTGGGAGGCTCGGGAGGATTTCGTCTACGAGATAGAACCACTGCCACAGTCTATGCAACGGGCAAAGGCCGCGGCGGCAGCATCCGGGGCGGGACCGGTGATCGTTCTCGATCACTACGACAACACCGCCTCCGGCGGCACCATGGACACCACCGAAGTCCTGAGTGCAGTGCTGGATGCGGATCTTCACCGGGTGGCCGTTTTTGGTTTTTACGACCCTGAGGTTGTGGCACAAATGGCGGCAGCAGGTGTTGGCGCAACGGTTACCGTCAACCTAGGCGGCAAACTACCCATGCCGGCCCTTGCCGAGCAAAGCAAACCCGTTACCCTCACCGGCGAGGTAAAACTTATTTCTAACGGCAAGTTTGAGGCTCAGGTCGCCATGGCTCGGGGCCTGACCATGAACATGGGCACATCGGCGGTACTTTCCGTGGGCTCTGTGGACATCGCCATTATTTCCCGCCACATCGAGCCCTACGATCCTGAATGCTTTCGCAGCTTAGGCATGGAACCATTGGCTTATGACTACGTGATGCTGAAAAGCCGCATTCACTACCGGGTTGGTTTTCGGGACCTGGCCAAGGAAGTGATCGAGTGTGCCGGACGCGGGGTGTGTACCTCAGACTACAGCCAGCTGACCTTTGAGAAGGTTCGGCGCCCAGTCTACCCATTGGATCACGACGGCGGTGGCGCTAACGAAGCTTGGGACCTGCCCACAACAACCTAGCGCCTGCTTGTTAACAACGTGACCGTGAAGCGGACTAAGCCGCGCTCTGCCCACCGCGAATCAGGCGACCGGGCAGCTCGCCGGTGTGAGAGCCGTCACGATAAGTCACCACCCCACTGCAAATGGTGGCTCGGTAGCCATCGGCGCCCTGCACCAATCGCTTACCACCACCGGGCAGGTCATAGACCATTTCCGGTTTGTGCAGCTTCAGGTTGTCGTAGTCGATGACGTTCAGATCGGCCTTGAATCCTGGCTGAATCAAACCTCGGTCATGCAAACCGTACAGTTCTGCTGTATCCCGAGTCATTTTGTGCACAATGAATTCAGGACTCATGGTCGGGCCGCGCTGTCGGTCCCGAGAGAAGTACGTGAGCATGTAGGTGGGCACACTGGCATCTACCAAGACTCCGCAGTGGGCACCGCCGTCAGACAAACCAAAGACACTGCGCGGGTCTTCAATGAGTTCGCGCTGACCCTCCAAGTCTCCGGCATAGCGACCAAACAGCACCAACAAAGGCGTACCCTCGGCCATGGTGTCCATTATCACTTCCAGTGGATCTTGATTTCGCGCTGCCGCAATGGAAGCCACGCTGTCAGCATCTGAGGGTTCGTAGCTTAGGGATTCGTCCATTACCCAGATGGTGTCGTAGTTGTTCATCATGCGAACCGCGTCTTTGCTGCGAGGCAGCATTTTTTCTTCGCTTAATATGCGCCGACGAAATTCACTATCGCGCAACTTGGCTTGGCGTTCCGCTAAGGGCAGGTTCTCGATTTCACGATAGGCCGGATGCTGGCGCATTGGGTTAATGGTGCCCTCCAAGGTCATCAAAATGGAGGCCGGTCGAGCGCCCACTTGAGGGCGCAGAGTCAGGTCGCTTTTTTCAAGGTCGCTGGCCAAGGACCAGATTTTTTCTGAACCTACCGTAGTCAGCGTGGTAATAGGACGGCCTGTGCTGCGCACGATGTGCTCGATCCACTTCAGTTCGTCAGCGTCTTCCAGCCAATCCGAAATGATCTCGATAGTGCCGTGATCTACGTCGGCGAACGCTTCGCCGATGGTCAGCATTTCGTCGGCGGATGCATTGGTGCCGGGAATCAGATTACCCGCCTTGTCCAAGTGACCATAGAAACGGGATGTAGAAAAACCCAAAGCCCCTTGGCGCAGCGCGTCCCGGGTTATATCCCGCATGGCCCCCATGTCTTGTTCGGTGGCATCGTCGTAACAGCGCTCCCCCATGACATAGTGACGGACCGCCACATGAGGCACTTGGGTGCCGATGTCTACGGCATAAGGCGTATCGATGGCATCCATATACTCAGGGAAGGTCTCCCAACCCCAGGGAATCCCGTCGTGAAGGGCAGTTCCCGGGATGTCCTCGACGCTTTCCATCAGCGATACCAATTCGCCCTCAGATCCCGGATGCACCGGCGCAAAACCCACCCCGCAATTACCCATGACTACGGTAGTGACGCCATGCCATGAGCTGGGGGTAACTTCTTTGTCCCAGCACACTTGCCCGTCATAGTGAGTGTGTATATCCACAAAACCCGGCGTTACCACCAAGCCGCTGGCGTCAATGTCCTCTTTGCCCGGCGCCAAGGTGCCAGCGGGCTCTACCGCTGTGATCTTGTTGCCGTCCACTGCCACATCACCCTGATAGCGGGCATTGCCTGAACCATCCATGATGGTCGCATTGCGAATGGTTAAGTCGTGCATATCGTTACTCCCCAGTATTTACGATGTCTGTTGTTCTTATTATGGCGCGACGCTGCGGTCGCTGACCCAATTGCCATGAAACCCATAAGGTACCCGCTGAGGTAATGTCACCTTGGCCACATAGCCGCGATCAAAATCCTGTGCATCCATGATCACCAGCTCGGCACTGCCTTGGGCAAGATCGTGCACTAGTGTCATTAGGTACCCATCGTCTTCGGCGGTGGCATTTTCTCGGGCGATAAACACTGGCTCCCCGGCGGCTCGACCCGGGCCATGATCAAACACCTGACGAGCTCCGGTGTGCAAATCGTGTTTTAGCGTCGGCCAGGATTCCCCCGGTACAAAGGAGGGCGATGCGCAATAGCCGTAGCGGTAGGCTTGGTTGCCGAACTGATGATTGTGTCTTGGGAACTCATTGGGCGCCTCGTCGATCACCTGAACATTCGATGTGCGTGTGTTGGGGTTCAGGGTCCAGCGCTCCAGCCGAGGCAGGCTGTCGCCAAAGGGTCCCAGCTTGTCCTTGTCTGCGATTACTTTGTAATTGCAGATGTCTATGGTTACCGATCCGTCATCGTTGTCGAAGGCATTCATGGGGTGAAAGGCGTAGCCCACTGGCACATCGATCCAGACGATGTCCTGCACCCCACCTTCTCGTGGCAGCAGGCCCACGCGGTTACCGTAATCTGGGTTCCAGCCAAAGGGCAGGCTGTGAGTTTCCAGCAACTCGAAGTTTATCGTCACCGGCTGGTCGTAAATAACCGCGTAGCGCTGGGTTAACGACATGTCGTGCATCATGGTCATGCCGGGAAGCGGAATATCCAGTGTCTTGCGCACCTTGCCGTCCTTACCCACCACAACGTACTGCACGTGATCCATCCATTCTGCCCAGGCATACACCATGGCGTGCATCTCACCGGTCAGCGGATCGACCTTGGGATGAGCTGTAAAGGCACCGGGCAGCGTATCTTCAAAGCCGTTGCGGCCAATAGTTTCCAGCTCATAAGACAGCTCAACAGGGCACCCACCGGCTTCCACCATGGCCCAGGTTTTCCCGGCGAAACCACCCACATTGGTGTTGGGACCTGACCCGCTGTTGTTCCAGTTGGGCCCGGGGATATCCGGCTGGCCGCGAAATTGGCTGAGGCTCGTAGATCCGACGTATCGATTTCGATACCACTCGGCGCGACCCTCTTGCAGCCGTATCCCGTGCACCATGCCGGCGCCAGTAAACCAGTGATGGGACGCTGGATTGACTTCATCAAAGGGGTTGGGCCCGTTGCGCAGATACCGGCCGTTAAGTTCTTTCGGCAGCGCGCCCTCGATGGGTAGGTCTTCGACGGTGATTTCGTCTGCTACCGGGGCGAAGTTATCTGCTAGGTACCTATTTGCGCTCATGGCTGCTCCTGGCTAGACCCGAAGAAATTGAAAAAGACATGGTTTCGGGCCAGTTCCAGACCATATCGAATTAAACGGCCTAAATCGATTGGTTGCTGGAGCGCTGTTGGCCTGTGACAAGCCTCTTGGACTAGGCTTTTTCGCCCAGCTTGCGAACAAGTATTTCCAGTCCATGCTCGTATCCGGCTACGCCAAGACCAGCGATAACCGCATCCGCCGCCGGGGCCACGTAGGACACATGACGAAAGGGCTCGCGCAGATGGGGGTTGGAAATATGCAGCTCAATGGTCTGGCCCTGATAGGCGCGCAGGGCATCATGAATGGCCACAGAGGTATGGGTATAGGCACCAGCGTTAATCATGATGCCATCTACGGTGCCAATGGCCTGCTGAATCCAGGTCACCAACTCGCCTTCGTGGTTGGACTGGCGAAAGACCAGTTCGTGGTTACCGCCCATCGCCGCCAGCAGGGCATGACAGCGCGCCTCTACATCCGCCAAGGTATCGTGGCCGTATATCTCAGGCTCCCGAGTCCCCAGCAAATTTAGGTTTGGCCCATTTAATACCAGCAGACGAAAACTCATGGTTAGGCAGACTCCGCTAGCGGTTGCAGTCGTCGGTGCAGTGCCTTGATGGCCAGCAAATAACTGTTAATTCCCAGACCGCTCACAAATCCAAGGTCGCAGTTACTTGGGCGTAGGGGTCCTGCTGCCTCAGCCCCGTCAGTGGAAACATTGGCCAGTGCGTTCGCCAATGTTTGGCTGAGGTGGACCTCAACCGCCGGGACTCGATTGTCCAAGGCGTTTTCAATGCCTCGGCGATCCGCTTGAGAAACTGTGGCCGCAACGCCTTGGGGATTGAGTACCAAGGCATCGAAACCGCCAAGGTCTTCGTCTAGCCATGTTTTTATCTGCTGGGCGTCCTCGGTATGGCGAAAACCCAAATCCACTCCCAGCGTGGCGCATTGCTGGGCGCAGGCGTCCTTGATGGCCCCGAGCGTGATATCAGCGTACCCATCAAGGCCACTCAAATCCGCCAAACCTGGCCCGTTTAAGATCAGCATTTTCATTCGCGGAGCTTACTCTTCGCTCCCTGAGAAATCGACAGACGGCCGAGCAGGGTGGTTGGTGATTGATAAACCCCTTGCTAGGCTTCCCTTGAGTCAGGATAAATCACAAAGAATTGAGAAAGGAATAACCCATGCAAGCAATGACATTGGCCCAACCCGGAGGATTGGAGAACCTTTCCCTGGCGGACACCGCTGCAAGAGACCCTAGTCACGGTGAAATACAGGTGGCGGTCAAAGCCAACAGCCTGAACTTTCACGACTACGCCGTTGTGGCTGGCATGATTCCCGCAGAGGCGGGTCGAATACCCATGTCGGATGGTTCTGGCGTAGTGACCGCTGTGGGTTCGGGGGTCATCGAATTCGCCGTGGGTGATTCGGTCCTTGGCTGCTTCTTTCCAAATTGGCAGGACGGCGATGCCGCCCATAAAAAATTACTGGGCGTTCCCGGGGATCACGTTAACGGCTTTGCTGCCCAGCAGGTCATCATGCCCGCGTCTGCCTTTACCGGTTTACCCAAAGGGTACAGCCACGAACAGGCTGCCACGCTACCTTGCGCAGCACTCACCGCTTGGCGCGGCCTGATGGTGGAGGCGCAAATCAAACCCGGCGATACGGTGTTGACTCAAGGCACCGGTGGCGTCTCCATCTTCGCCCTGCAATTCGCTAAGGCGGCGGGCTGCCGAGTGATTGCCACGTCTTCCTCGGACGAAAAACTCGAACGACTTAAGTCGTTAGGCGCGGACGAACTAATTAACTACAAAAGTACGCCGGACTGGTCCGCCCAAGCGCTAAAGCATACCGACAACCAAGGCGTCGATGTGGTGGTAGAAATCGGCGGGGCCGGCACTCTGCCCCAGTCCATCAACGCAGTACGCGTCGGCGGGCACATATCTCTGATCGGGGTTCTTGCGGGCTTTGAAGGGAACGTGCCCACGGCTGCGCTGTTTTCTAAAAACGCTGCCCTTAAAGGCATCACCGTCGGCAGTCGCGCCCAGCAGCAGGACATGATCGCGGCCATAGAAGCCAATGGCATCGAGCCCGTTATTGACAGCACGTTTGCGCTGGGTGAACTGGCAGACGCTTTCCGGCACCAGGAATCCCAAAAGCACTTTGGCAAAATATGCATCGCCATCTAAACCAAGTCCGCTGGCTCTACTAAGGCCAGTCCAAGCAACCCATCTACGGATAGACCATGACCCAGCCTTCGTCCTCAGTACCCGCTCTGAGTCCGGTCGCCGTCGCCACCGTCGAGGGTGTTGGCGCGAGCATCAAGGCCCTTCGCCCCATGGGGGCGGTGGTTGAGGGTTTGGATCTATCGGCCTCAGCGCCGCCGCCTGCAGCGGTGGTTAAGGCACTGGAACAAGTGATGGCGGAACGGGGCTTTGTGGTTTTCCGCAGCGACAAGGCATTGGCCGCTCAGGACTTTTTACAGGCGAGCTGCTGGTGGGGCGGAAAAATGCTGCACAGTACCCACGGTGTGCATCCGGCCACACCGGGCGGCAACCAGCACCTGTTCAGGCTTTCCAACGACACGGGCCAAGGGATTGTTGGGGTTGGGCCCCAGTGGCACAACGATGGCAGCTTTAATCTAGACACATTCTCTCACGCCGGTTATCACATGGTGCGTCGCCCCGAGCGCGGGGGCGGCACCTACTTTGCCCATCAAGCAGCCGCCTTCGATGCCCTAACCCCAGCGCAACAAGCCTACTGGCGAAGGCTATCATCGGTGAACGCCACCTCTGGGGTTGTGCATCCCGTTGTCCACGTACACCCCATCAGCAAACGCGAATGCATTTGGCTGCATTTGGGCATGACCGGGGCGGTCATTGAAAAAGCGCCAGATATGGACGCCTTCTGTTTGCTCGATGCGAATGAACTTCGCCAACTGTGCCGTGAGTACAACGACGTTTTAAACGCGGGCCTCAACAGCGGCTACGCCATCGCGTTTGAGTACGAAGAAAACGACTGCCTGTTTATCGACAATTTGAGCGTCGCCCACCGGGCAGCACCCGAAGCCCACCTGCCGCCAGAACAGCAAGGATTGCGGATCATGCACCGCAGCACGATAAAGGGAGTGCACGACCTCAAACCCAGCTTTGGCCTGCCCGCACACTTGAACATCTACGGCCCTAGCCCGTTGGGTGAAGGGGTCTGGCAAGCCGGCGGGCTTGGCTTCCGCTGGGACGACGACGTCCCCATGCAAAACTGACCCTAACCTCTGTGCAGGGCCGAACCCTCTGGATATAATGTATATCATTATTTCCTACAGGCAAGTCTATGAAAATACTGCGCACCCCAGACCATCGCTTCGCGGGCCTGAAGGACTACCCCTTCGCCCCTTGCTACACCACGATCAAAACTCAGGACGGCAGCGACCTTCGCATCCACCATCTGGATGAAGGCCCTGCGGATGGGCCCATAGTATTGCTCATGCACGGCCAGCCGGTGTGGAGCTATCTTTACCGGCATGTGATTCCACATTTGACAGCCGCAGGCATGCGCGCCATCGCCCCAGATCTGGTAGGCTATGGGAAATCCGATAAGCCTGCTGCTCGAGAAGACTACAGCTACGAGCACCAGGTCCAGTGGATGGGCAGTTGGCTGGAGGCCAACGACTTCTCAAACATCACCTTTTTTGGCCAAGACTGGGGTGGCCTGATCGGCCTTCGTCTGGTGGTAAATCACAGCCAGCGTTTTGACCGGGTGGTGATATCTAACACCGGCCTTCCCTACAACCCGAAGGTCCCTGATGGACTGGTTGAGGAAGTTGAGGATTTTCGTGCCAACAAGCCCACGCCCAATCTGCTGCAAATGCAGCGCGCCATCAGCGGTATGGGCGACGGCTCTCATCCGGCCAGAAAATTCGCCTACTGGCAAAAGTGGTGCTGGGAGACAGCGGATCTACCCATTGGCATGCTGATGTCGATGATGATGCAGCGTCCGTCCATGCCCGTGCAGCTAGCCAAATTTCTACTCAACCGCGCTGGGGTCACATCGCCGTTCCCCACGGATCTCGCCAAAGCCTATGAGGCACCGTTCCCAGACCCCAGCTATAAAATGGGGCCTCGGGCAATGCCGAGTCAGGTGCCAACGCTACCAACGTCCCCATCCCTAGAGCAGCAAGCCAAGGCTTGGGAGTTTTTCAAATCCTTCGACAAACCTTTCTTATGCGCGTTTGCCGACAACGACCCAGTCACTCGAGGTGGGGAGACTCAGTTTCTCGAGCAGGTGCCCGGCACAAAGGGACTGCCACACACCACTATTAAAGGTGGCGGCCACTTCGTGCAGGAAGGCGCTCCGGATCAAGTAGCCCAAGTGATTATCGATCTCATACGCACCACCTAATCTAGCCTATTGAGAAGGATTCCTCCGGCGCCTCGTTATGAGGCGTCTCTTTGGGAATGTCCGCAACAACACAGGAAATGCACCAGATCAGTGCAAAAACGCTCGGGGCCGTTGCGTATCAGTGCAAAACTGCATCCCACCGACCCCTTACATCCCAAAGACTGGCGCTCAAATGTGGCACGCAATTTGCTCCCTCAAAAGGGAGTAAATTAACGGTCAAATACGTTGAACAATATCCAAAGTCAGATGAAGCCTTTTGCTGCACGCTGGCTGGTCTTTACAGACTTAGACGGTACCTTGCTGGACGGACGCTACGATCTGCGTAGTGCCGGTGGCGCCATGGACACCTTGCACGAACACGGTTGCGTCTGTATTCCCGCCTCCAGCAAAACCCACAGGGAAATGTCGCAACTCAACAAGACGCGCAAATTCCCTTCGCCCTATATTCTCGAAAACGGCGCGGGCCTTTGCTGGCCATCGGCTGCAGAAGCCGAGTTGTTCGGTCGCCCGGCCGCAGAGATTTACGATCTGTTAGACCACATTCGCGAGGAGCACAAACTTCGTTATCGCACCTTCCGCGACATCAGTTGCGAAGAGCTACAGGCTTTAACTGGACTGGACGAAAGCGGTGCGATTGATGCCAAACAACGTGCTGCCAGCGTTCCCTTGGTATGGGAAGACGACCCAGAAGAGCTGGGAAAATTCAGTGAAATCTTGGGGTTCATCGGCCTACAGGTCGTTCACGGCGGCCGATTTCAGACGGTTCTGGATGCCGCCTGCACCAAGGCTGCTGCGGTGCAGAAGGTTCTTGAACACTTTCACTGGGGCACCCAGCGCCCAACAATCATCGCCTGCGGCGATGCGGCCAACGACCTAGAAATGCTTGCTATGGCGGACATCGCCATCCTCTTTCCCGCGAGTGACGGCCAATACCTGTCCTTTCAACACCCAGCGTTACACT